>JAFZIJ010000178.1 GCA_017554445.1 Victivallales bacterium | reverse complement strand
TTCCGCCAAGAAGAGATTCAAGAAGTAGATACGGTCGATTTTGATAGACCATTTGATGGCTTGTGTCGGTGCGGGAACTTCTGGTTTCCAGTTACTTATGGAATCACGAACCTGCTTCGTCAAAGCACTGAAATCGTTGTCCAAAGCCTCCTGGACGTCTTCCGCTGAACGACGGCGCAATTCGTTGAGAATGGACGACGGAACGAAGAGGCTGTCTGGATTGTCAACGCGCAGATCCGCCAATGAGAATGTCGTGTCGCCAAGCCGCGAGAAGCATTCTTTCAGCGTCTGTTCAAGACGTTCCGGATTCTTGGCGACGGAGAGCGGCTGATCCATTTTCATGACGGTTTTGACATCTTCCAATTCGCGTGGCCCTGCGCATGGTTGCGCAAGAACGGTCAATTCAGTCGGACGGATGGAGAGCTTGAAATAGACGGGAAAACGCTCGCGGCATTGTGCGGGGCGGGGCGTCTCCCATGAATAGGCCTGCTTGACCTTTTGGGATGAGTTACACGTGATTTTCGTTCCATTGGGAATGTCTGGATGTCCTTCCGGCAGAGAGACTTCAATGGTGTCACCCGGCTTTGCTTCAAAGACGGACGACCATGATTCGACATTGCGTTGGGCGAACAGCCGTATGTCGTTGACAGGGAAACCGAACGGTTTGTCCCGTGCGGGAAGTTCGATTTGCAGGCCGTCGTGTTTCTCCAACGGCTGTCCTTTGATCGTGAAACGGACGCGATCTGGTGGGCCTGCAACGATTTCTGTGACGGTGCCGATTTCGATGCCGCGATGGCCGACGACATGTGTGTCCGTAATGCCTGCCTGGCGGCGGTTTTTGAGATGGAACGGCGTCCATGGGCGGGAGAAAATCGTCTTGATGTCCGCTTCCGAACGTTGCTGTTCGCCTGGTTCAAATGTGCCGTCGATAAGATTTCGGTAGAAATTGGTGACGGCCGCGACGTAGAGCGGCGTCTTTTTCCGCCCTTCGATTTTCAGCGACGCGACTTTTGCACGGCGCAGGGCGGGAATAATGTCGCCAGCGGCCAAGTCCTTCATGGACATGGCGTTGCATGATTCACAGGGGCCGTCTGGCCCTGCGATATTGAACTTCTTGCGGCAGATGTATGCGCATTCGCCGCGGTTGCCGGATTCGCCGCGCAACGTGGCTGAAAGTTGGCAGAGGCCGCTGTATGAATAGCAGAGCGCGCCATGGATGAAAACTTCCACTTCAAGATTCGGAAGTTTCGCGATGTCAGCGATTTCTGGAACCGTCAGCTCGCGAGCCGCGACAACGCGTGTGAAACCTAGTTCGCTGGCGTAACGGGCCCCCTGCGCGTTGTGGATGGCCATCTGCGTGGAGGCATGGAGCGTGATTTCCGGAAAGTATTCCTGCACAAGTTGGAAGACGGCCCAATCTTGGACGATCAAGGCGTCTGGTTCCATGTCGCGAAGCCGTGCCAATGTGTCGATGAGTTCTGGCAGTTCGCGTTCCCTAACGAGCGTATTGACAGCGACATAGACTTTTCGCGGCCATTCCGGATTGTTGTGGGCCAGGCCGAGAATGGTCGAAAGGTCGTCAAAAGAAAAATTGTCCGCGTCTGCGCGGGCTGAAAAATTTTGTAGGCCAAGATAGACGGCGTCCGCCCCATATTGGAATGCGGCGACGCCTGCTTCGAGATTGCCTGCCGGTGCAAGAAGTTCCATAATCAATTAACAATTTACAATTAATAATTTACAATTTTCAATAGGCCATGATTCCATCAGTGGCAAGATGGAATGACTCATTTATAATGTAATCTATCAAGTTGGAGTTGCGAATATTGACATGTATCACAGGCGTTTGAAATGCAGAAAGGCTTGTGCTTTTTCAGCCATGAAAGTGGCATATACTATAAAAATCAATTATATTAATAAATTTACAACAAAAAGTTTTATGCTTTAGAGAAGGCAAAGAGCTTGCCCTGCTAGTCTAAATAGTTTATCTATATCTAGTTATGTTATATAGGAGCTGAACGATGAGTGTCAGAGTACGTTTCGCCCCGTCGCCGACGGGACAGGTTCACATCGGAAATATCCGCGCGGCTATTTTCAACTGGCTGTTCGCGCGTCATGAGAAAGGTTCGTTCCTTCTGCGAATAGAAGATACGGATTTGGAACGTTCTACGCCTGAGGCGATTAAGACGCTGCTGGAAGTTATGGAATG
This sequence comes from Victivallales bacterium, assembly GCA_017554445.1. Classification (GTDB taxonomy): domain Bacteria; phylum Verrucomicrobiota; class Lentisphaeria; order Oligosphaerales; family Oligosphaeraceae; genus UBA1407. The sequence continues at coordinate 42,383 of JAFZIJ010000178.1, read as the reverse complement.
GCTTGGACTGGACTTCGACGAGAAGCCGCCGCTTTACCAGACGTCGCAGGTCAGCAAGCATCTTGCAGCCGTCCAGCAGCTTCTGGATCAAGGGGATGCATATAAAGACGCGAAGGGCGGCGGCGGCGAGGCCGTACTGTTCAAGATTCCATGGCATGCGGAAAATGTTCCGGGCGTGCATGAAGTCGGTCCTGCGGAAATCGCCGTCCATCCGGAAACGCCCGTCGTCATCAGCTACAAGGGAGTCGATTACGCGGCATTGTCGTCGAAAGGCAAGGCGGCGCCCGGCGGCGGCGCTCTGGCTGGTTTCAAGGATCTGCAAGTCCTTGATGCGGAAGACAAAGTGTTGTTCGACATCCATGGACAAGAAGAGGCTGTTCTGAATGGCGAACTAGTGAAGACGATTGAAGGCGCGGCGAAACTCCGCTTCACGCGCCGTGCCATCACCTATCATGATCTGGTCAAAGGCGATATGACGAAGCCGCTGGACGGCATGAAAGACGTCGTGATCGTCCGCAGCGACGGCAGCCCTGTGTTCCACATCGCGAACGTCGTCGATGACATTACGCAGAAAGTGACGCACATCATTCGTGGCGACGACCATGTGGAGAACACGTTCCGCCACATCATGATGTTCAGTTGCTTGGGCGCTCCCGTCCCGCAATATGGCCATCTGCCGATGATCGTCAATGCGGCCGGCAAGCCGTACAGCAAACGCGACGGCGACGCATTCGTCGGCGATTTCAAAGACAAAGGCTTTCTGGCGGACACGATGGTGAACTATCTGGCGTTGCTCGGCTGGAATCCGGGCGATGAACGCGAGAAGATGAGCCGTGAAGAGCTCATCGAGGCGTTCTCTTTGGATCGCTGCCAGCATACGCCTGCCCAGATGGACATCCAGAAGATGACGAATCTGAACGGACAGTATCTCGCCGAGATGGAAATCGGCAAGTTCACGGAAATGTGCAAGTCCTATCTGGCGGTCTATGACTGGGGCCAGAATATTAAGCCGGAATATCTTGCGAAAGTCTGCACACTCATGCAGAGCCGTTTGAAGAAGTTCGCGGATGTTGAGCAGTGGAAGTATTTCTTCGTCGAAACGCCGGATTACGATGAAAAGAATCTTGCGAAGCAGTTCAAAGACGATTCCGTGAAAGCGGCGTTGAAGGAACTGGAAAGCGCGTTGGCTGGCTGTGATTTCACGGCGGCGGCCATTGAGGCGGCGATTCATGCGACGACGGAGAAGCTCGGCATGGGGCAGGGCAAGCTTAACCAGCCGTTGCGCGCGGCGGTGACGGGCGTCGGCGTCGGAGCGGGCATCTACGAGACGTTGGAATTGCTTGGCAAAGACTTGTCGATGAAACGTTTGGATGCGTTTTTCAAACGGTGAAAGAACTTATTCGTTATAAACCACAAATGAACACGAATGAACACGAATGTTCATAATAAGTCCACTGAATACACGGAATAAACAGAATGCCTCGCAGACGGGCCGAAGATACTGCCGGAAGATTCCAAGCTGATACAAGACGTTGATTGCCAATGACGCAAACGGCTCCGTCTGCTCGGCGGTTCGTCACGCTTCGCGCAAGCGGAAACAACGTCATGCGGAAGCTTGAAGTCCATGGCCGTTGGTTGCGGCGGCTGCGGTGGTTGTTTAAATGACACGAAAGTTCCCGAAGAGTTATCCTGTTTGCAAAAGGTGTTGAGTGAATGGACTTCGCGGGAATTCTTCGTAAACAGCAAGAAACAAGAACGATACTAATTAAGGAAAGAAGGAGGATTGCATCATGGGATTGCCAGTCGTAGCGATTGTGGGGAGGCCGAATGTCGGGAAGTCGGCGTTGTTCAACTATATCTTGTCGAAGCGTTTGTCGATTGTACATGAGCAGAGCGGCGTGACGCGCGATCCGGTCATGTCGCCGTGCGAGCATTACGGACGGAAGTTCCTGTTGGTTGATACGGGCGGTCTGGGCACGCATCCAAAGGAGAAAAAAGTCGATCTGTTCGATGGAATGATCCGTGAGCAGGTAATGAAAGTCGTTGAGGATGCGACGGTTCTGATTTGGGTTGTGAATTGTCAGGAAGGCATCACGCCGCAGGACGAAGAAGTCGCCGATTTCCTGCATAAGACGGGAAAGACGGTTGTCGTGGCCGCGAACAAAGCAGACAACGACAACATCCGCAAGCAGGCGTTTGGGCTGTTCGCGCCGTTGGGCTATCTGGACATTCACGCCGTCAGCTGTACGCATACGCATGGCGCGGGACTGTTGATGGACGCAGTTGTCGAGCATCTGCCGAAACTTGAGGAAGATGCTGAGGCGGAAGAAGATGCGAAAGAACCGAAGCGGCTGAAAATCGCCGTTGTCGGCCGTCCGAACGTCGGCAAATCGTCGCTTGTGAACCGCCTGCTGGGCAACAACCGCGTCATGGTCAGCGATGTTCCGGGCACGACGCGTGATGCGATCGACGTGCCCGTCGATCTGAAATACAACGATGAAATCCTGCCGGCGAGGATCATCGACACGGCTGGTATGCGCCGTAAAAAGCAGATTGATTCCGTCGTGGAATTCTTCAGTCTCTCCCGTTCGGAGACGGCCATCAAGCGGGCCGACATCGTGTTGTTCATGATTGACGCGACAGATCCGTGCACGACGCAGGAATGCCGCATCGGTCGCGTGATCGTCGATGCGCGGAAATGCTGCATCATGCTGGCGAACAAATGGGACATCGCTGGCAAGAACATGAAGGAGAAGGAGTTCATCGAATTTGTTCGAGAACGCATGCCGTTCATGAACCATGCGCCGTTGCATATCATTTCCGCCTTGAACGGTTATCGTCTGAAAGGCATCGTCGGCCATTTGCTGCATGTTCGCGAACAGATGGGCGTGATGATTCCGACGGGCGTGTTCAACCAGTTCCTGCAGGACACGTTTGCGCGGACGCCGCCGCCGATGTCTGGCACGAAGCGTTTCAAATGCTACTACGGCACGATGAAGCAGAACAATCCGCCGAAATTCGTGCTGTTCTGCAACAAACGGTCGTTATGTCCCGCGCATTATATGCAGTTCCTGCAGAACCAGATACGCGATGCCTTCTTCCCAGAGGCGGGCTTGCCGATCGTAATGGATTTGCGTGAGCGCGCGACGATTGAAGAATCGGACGATACACGCAAGACGATTGCCGGCGTGAAGCGTGTGAAGGAGAAAGAGTATCAGGAGGAACATCGCCGCGTGCAGCGCCGTAAAGGATACATTAAGAAAGGGTAAAATTGCTAGTTTTCTAGAAGACTAGAATTCCAGAAGGCTAGATATTAGCCATTACCCATAAGCCATGGGCCATTAGCTATAAGCCATAGGCCATTAGCCATAAGCCTATAAGCCCCAGCGAAATAACCAACGGTTATTTCGCTGGTTGCTGGGCTTGCTTGAGAAGTTCGTGGGCCTTGGCGAGCATGGAGCTGACGGCGTTCCGCTTGAGCGCCGCCAGTTCGGTGCGCTGTTTCCGTAGAGCCGTAATGGTGGTCTCATAGGAGGCGGCGACGGGTGGTTCATCCGTTTTGATGAGCGTGGCGGGATCTTCATCGAAATTGAGAAGACTGCAGAGGACATGGCAGTAGGCCCATTGTTCGACTGCATCCGCGAGGGCTCCGTCTTTCGCGAAACGTTCTGCGCGGGTGGCAAGATAATTCGGAAATTGATTGATGTGGTAAAGTAGCTTGAGTGCAAATACTTGCAACGAGTCCTTGCGGGCCCAGTCGAGCATTTCGGCGGTCGTCCAGATGCGATCCTGCTTCAACGGAGGCAGAGCATCCGGAACTTTCAATTTGTCCAGATCATAGACAGTGACGACATCCACTACTTTGATGTCGTTGAACGGATGGGACTCCTCCACGATGAAACGTTTCGGATAGAATTCATTGACATCGACCGTCGTCGTGAAGCCTGGGCCGCGCACGCTGATGAAGACGCGGATATGTGCCTGCCGTTCGATTTCGCGGATATGGACGAGCTGTTCGATAACTTCCTGCGTGAAAATGTCTTTCGGCTGCTGGCTGTCCTTTTGGAATTCCGGATTGGCCATGCGTTTCACTTCGCCCCAGCGTCGGGCGGTGCGGAAGGCCTGCCGTTCCGTCGTGGAGGAACCGTCGTAATCCGCCACGACACCGTTGTGGAGGACGTATCCAAGCGGCGTAAGCGGCGTGCCTGGCTCTGCGATGACGACCGTCCTATCCAGCCCGAAGGCGATGATAAGTGCTTGCAACGCATTGGTTACGTCTCGCGTGTAAGTGAGTCCGAGGCCTGGCTGGCCAGATTCCATGTCTTTGATGGAGACCGTTTGCGCGAGCTGTTTTTCAATGATGACGCGGGTGGATTTTTTGCAGATGTCATCCGCCTTCTTGACGATGTTCGCGAAGGCACTTTCGTCCGTCGCATCCGCCATGGCGATCATTTTCTGCAGCATGATGCAGAGCGCGACGGCTTGGCCATGACGCTGGCCGATGTCAGCGTCCTTTTCCGCGATGGCGAGCAAGTATTCGGCCGCGTCCGGCAGGATGGTTTTCAGTTGCTTCTGAAGGTTTTGGCGAAGAGGTTTCGCGAGCGGCGTGGCACCATCGTTATCGGTCACGAGAGAGTAGAGGGCGTAATCCGCGTCCGCCTTGGTATCCAGTTCGCGGATGGCGGCCTGATAGATGAGAGCCGCGCCCCAGAAATCCGCTTTTTTAGCGAGTTCGGTCATTTCTTTCTGGCATGATGCAATTCGCATGTCGCGCATTTTGGCGGCGGTTTCACGAAGCTTTCCTGCGGAGAGATTCAATGCGTTTTTGAAGCGTTCGTCTGCATGCCATTTTTTCAGGTCGGTTGACATGGCGAGTTCGGTGGCCGATAGCAACTGCCGGAAATTAGGGGCGTCCTGCTTGGAGGCGAGTGATTTGAGCTGTTCTTCCGCCTTGGCGATGGCATGGTTCAAACAGACGACGGGCTGTTCGGCGAAACGCTTCAAAAGAAGCGGAATGGTTGTTTCATCACCGATGACGGAGAGCGGTTTTTCGGGCAGGGCGGCGATGGTTTTGCCGAGCAGTTCGAGAGCTTCCGCCTGTCCGTCCGCCTTGTTCAGTTGCTCTGTTTTTTGCAGGGCTTCAAGAATGGATTTCTTCAAGGCGATGTCGGTTTCGACGGCTTTGATCTGCGCAAGAAGACCTTGACGATCAAGATTTGCGGCATCTGGAACGACGAGTTTGCGGTTCTGCGACCATGTGACGAAATCGGTCTTGCCGTAGCGTGACTTCGGACTCCAGAAGGCGTCATTCTGGCATTCTTCGGCGGGCACGGTGATCTGATGCTCCGCGAGAAGGAGCGCTTTCGAATTGCGGACGATGGCGTCCAGACGATCCCAATCTGTCCTGCCGGCGAGTTGTTTAGGGGCGGCCGTGACGACATGCTCTATGTCGTTCTGCAAGAGAGGCGAAGCGACTTTGATCAAGGCGGCTTTCCACTGTTCGTTGAGGTCGTTCTGCGCTTTCGCCTTGGCGTTGGCTACGGCTTCGCTCCAGCTTTTCGGCGGATTGAGTTCGGCGTTGGCCTCCTCATACCATGTCATCAACGAGAAGATGGCTTCCGGCGAGGCCGCATGGGAAGTCTGTGTCTGGAGGACACCGCCTACGCGTGAGAAGCCTGGCGGCAGGTCGGCCGTGCGGCAACCGACGATAACCGCCGCCAGAACGGCCAGTAGAATGAACAGAGAAACGTTTTTCATTATGATTCAAGACAGAAGCTTAAGCCTGAACGGTCTGTCGCTTCTGTCGTTTTAGTCGCTTTGTCGCTGAAATAAAGATTGTTGCGAATCAAACTTTATCAGTTTTTCTTGACGATATAGGGATGGTCGCGTTTGGTTAGGACTTCGATATTGAACTGGATGGTCTTGGACGGCGCACCTTCGCGCTGTGCGCCAAGGGCTTCGATACGGTCGAGAGTGTCCATGCCTTTGATGATTTTTCCGAAAACGGCGTGCTTTCCATCCAGATGCGGCGTGGGGCCGAAGCAGATGAAGAACTGAGAGCCGTTGGTGTTCTTGCCGGAATTGGCCATTGAAAGGATGCCGCGGGCGTTGTGTTTGAGCTTCGGGGAGAATTCGTCATTGAAGCTGTATCCGGGGCCGCCTGTTCCAGGTTGACCGCCCCTCAGATTACCTTTGGAATAGGGGCAGCCGCCCTGCGCCATGAAGCCCTTCACGACACGGTGGAATTTTAAGCCTTTGTAGAAGCCTGATTCCGCGAGGGATATCATATTGGCGACGGTGTTCGGAACTTCGTCTTCATACAATTCGGCGATCATGTCGCCTTCGGACGTGGCGATGCGGATAGTTGGATTGGCCTGCGCGATAATCTTTTCGCCGTTGATCTCCGCGATGTCCTTCATGGGAAACTGGAAGATATTGTCGCCGACGACGATCGTGACGTTTTTATCATTGATTCTGGCGGTGCCTTCGTAGGTCTTGCCGTCCTTCAATTTGATAAGGTCGGCGGAAAGCGTAACGGCGGCGAGAAGGAAAAGAAGTAGCAGTTTTTTCATGGTGTTTTGAATGAATGTTGGATATTATTAAATAAAGGAAGGAGAAAAACATAATTTAATGTTTTTTGCCATAATCGCAAATCAGAGGAAGAGACAAAAGGGATTTAAGTCTCAATCCTCTTCATGATTCTTGATGGATCTGCGGCGGAGAGCGACTGCGCAGGCGATGACAAGATACGTCGCGACCGCCAGTTCCACAATCGTCGCGCCGACTGGCCAGTCCGCCTGATAGCTGACGACTAGACCACCATAGCAGAAAAACAGGCAGAAGATGATGCCCCACGCCATGACCATCGCCATGCTTTTCGCGAAATGGGCGGCCGTCGCGGCGGGAATGACCAGCAGCACAAGTACGAGCACGATGCCGACGACTTGCGCAAGAAGAACAACCGTCAATGCGACAAGAAGATGCAGCGAGAACGAGACGGCGGCGGTCGAAACGCCGCGCAGATAGAGTGTTTCCTCATTGAAGCAGAGCGCGAGAAAACGGTTGCGGAAAAGAAGTACTGCAATGGCGATGACGACAGTCATAATCGCCATGATGACAAGATCTTCTGTCGAGACGAGCAGGATGCTTCCGAAAAGGTAACTTGTCAAGTCTTCCGAATATCCGGGCGTGATGGCGATGAAGGAGATGCCGACGGCTACGCCAAGCGTCCAAATGGCGCTGAGAACGGTGTCCTGCCGCATGCGGTTCTTTAACGTAAGCGTGCTGATGGCGACGGCGGAAAGGACGGCGGCGAGCAGAGCGCCGATGATTGTGGAAAACCATGTCAGGCCATGGGCGATTTGGAGATAGCGGGCCAGCCCGATGCCGCCGAGCAGCGAATGTGATACGGCACCAATGAGATAGCTCTGTCGGCGGGCGACGACATAGCTGCCGATGACGCCGCAGGCGACGGAAGCGAGCAGGATGGCGAGCACCGTCCGCTTCAAATAGTCGAATTCAATGAGATCTTGTATGAAAATCATTCTTGTGGAATAAGTTGGGAAAATCAGTGATGGTGGGGGTGGATCTGCTCGTCCGGCTTCTTCCCGTTGATGACTGGGCATTGTTGGTGGATGAGGCGGATCCATCCCGTCGGGTCATCCGTCACGCCTTGCACATCCTGTATACGGTGCATATCGACGGTCTGATTGACGCAGATGACATGCGAGACGACTTTTGAGACGAGCGAGAGGTTGTGTGAGACGAGCAGGATGGTGACATGTTGGTTGAGTTTGCCGAGCAGTTCGAACAACTGCTCGGCGTTTTTTTGATCCAGATTGGCGGCCGGTTCATCAAGAAGGAGGAGCTTCGGTTCGGAGACGAGGGCCTGCGCGATAAGCACGCGTTGCCTCTGGCCGCCGGAAAGCTCGGCAAACGAACTGTTAGCGAATGCGTCCATGCCGACATCATGGAGACGTTGCATGGCGGTGTCGCAGTCGCCTTTCCGATAGCCGCCGAAGAGGTGGCGTTCGACACGGCCCATGAGGACGATGTCGAGAACGGACGCGGGGAAATTCTGGTCGAAGAGGATGGCTTGCGGGACGTAGCCGATGCTCTTTCTGGCGAACTGTGGCTTGTTTCCGAACACCTTGATATTTCCATGTTTAGGGGTGAGCAGGCCGAGAATCAGCTTGAGTAGCGTCGTCTTGCCGCCGCCGTTCGGGCCGACCATTGCCGCGAACATGCCTTCCGTGATTTCGAGATTGACATCATGGAGGATTTCCCTGGCGTCGTAGGAGAAGCAGAGATGGTTGATGGAGATGATGGAAGAGTTGTCCACAGGAAACAATGTTTGGAAAATACTGGTTGGAATGCCGTCGCATTGGCGAAAACAATAATAAAATATGGCTTGAAAATTGTCTAAGTCAAGTAAGAAGGTGTATATTATATTTCTGAATATACATGGAGCGGTTTGGACGAAGCGTCGTGAAAGCGTGCTTCGTTATCTGCGAGTGGTTGTAGGAGAGAGAGTTAGAGGAACAAACATGACACATGAAGAACTTTTGAAGAAAGTCGCCGAGGCGAAGAAGCGCCTTGAGCACTTAAGGGGGTTTCTTTGACGTCGCCACGAAGCGCGAGAAACTGGCGCTTCTGGAGGCGAAGATGGGCCGCCCTGATTTCTGGGACCATCCTGAAAGCGCGCAGCAGACGGTCGCGGATTTGAGCGCCGTGAAAGGCGTCGTGGAGCCGTTTGACAAGATGGCGGGGCGTGTCGGGGATTTTGAAGTGCTGGCCGAACTGGCTGAAATGGAAGGCGATGATTCCGCTCTCTATACGGAGGCGGACGGCACGTGGGCGCAGCTTGCGGAAGATATGAACAAACTGGAGCTCGTGAGCTTCCTTTCCGGCGAAATGGACCGCAAGAATGCGATCATGACCATCATTCCAGGCGCGGGTGGCACGGAGGCATGTGACTGGTGTTCAATGCTTTACCGTATGTACACACATTGGTTTGACAAACGTGGCTTCAAATATGAAACGGTCGATATCATGCCTGGCGATGAAGCGGGGCTGAAGCTAGTGACGATGACGGTCACGGGCGAGTTCGCCTACGGCTATCTGAAAGGCGAGAAGGGTGTCCACCGTCTGGTTCGCATTTCACCGTTCGACGCGAACAAACGTCGTCACACGTCGTTCACATCCGTCGATGTCCTGCCGGAAGTCGATGACGACATCAAGATCGACATCGCGGAATCGGATTTGCGCATCGACACGTTCCGTGCGTCCGGCGCGGGCGGACAGCACATCAACCGTACGGACTCGGCCGTGCGTATCACGCATCTGCCGACGAACATCGTCGTGACCTGCCAGAGCGAACGTTCCCAGCATAAGAACAAGGCGAACGCCATGCGCATTCTTCGCGCACGTTTGTATGATTTGGAAGACAGCAAGCGTCGGGCGAACATTGCGGCGGAATCCGCCGCGAAAGGCGACAACGCATGGGGCAACCAAATCCGTTCATACGTCGTGCAGCCTTATCAGATGGTGAAGGATTTGCGGACGGACGCGGAGACGAGCAATATCGGCGCCGTGCTGGACGGCGATCTGGATATGTTCGCGGAGGCGTATCTGCGGACGGGCGGCGGCCATGCCGTGTCTGATGCGGATCTGGAATAAACGCCGCGAGCGGCGTTTATGGCTTATGGCCTAAGGCTTATGGCTTATGGTTTTAGAGGTACAATTGATTTTTTTTCAATAATATTTTTGTCCAACAGGAAAAGCTAACAGGAGAAACGAAATGGCTTGCAAGTGCGAAGTGTTCAAGAAAGCGATTGACACGGTGAGACTTCTGTCCGCCGACGGTGTTTCAAAGGCCAATTCCGGCCATCCGGGCATGCCGATGGGCTGCGCGGACTACGCGTTCACGCTGTGGAGCGAATTCCTCCGCTTCAATCCCGATGATCCGCAGTGGGTCGGCCGCGACCGTTTCGTCCTTTCAGCGGGCCACGGCTCCATGCTGATCTATTCGCTGTTGCATTTGTTCAACTTCGGTCTGACGATCGACGATCTGAAGACCTTCCGTCAGTGGGGCAGCAAGTGCCCGGGCCATCCGGAATACGGCCACACGAGGGGCGTCGAAGTGACGACTGGCCCGTTGGCTTCCGGTCTCGCGTCCGCCGTCGGTATGGCGATCGGCATGAAGCAGTTCCAGGCCGCCATCGGCGGTTGCGACTGCCTGTTCGACCAGAAGGTCTATGTGATCAGCGGCGACGGCTGCATCATGGAAGGCACCTCCCATGAAGCATGCGCTTTGGCAGGCCATCTGAAATTGGACAATCTGATTCTCTTCTATGACGACAACGGCATCAGCATCGAAGGTTCCACAAAGATCGCTTTGACGGAAGTCGTCGGTGCGCGTTTCGCGGCCTACGGCTGGAACGTCATCAAAATCAACGGCCAGTGCGTGAAGCAGATCCGTGCCGCCATCGAAATGGCCCGCGTCACGAAGGGCAAACCGACGGTCATCATCGGCAAGACGACCATCGGCAAAGGCGCCCCGAACATGGAAGGCAGCGAAGCGACGCATGGCGCGCCGCTGCCGAAGGAAGAACTCGCCGCAGCGAAGGCGAATCTCGGCTTCGATCCCGAACAGTCGTTCGTCGTTCCCGCCGAAGTCCGCGCCCTCTGCGATGAGAAGGTCGCCGCCAAGAAGGCTTGCGCCGCTGCTTGGAACGAGAAGTTCGAAGGCTTCAAGGCGAAGATGGACGCCGACAAGAAGGCGTTGATGAACGCCCTCCTGACGAAGTCCGTTCCCGCGAATATTCTGGACGAACTGCTGAAGGCCGTTCCTGAAAAGGCCACGGCGACGCGTGCGTCCGGCGGCACGATCATGAACGCCGCCGCGAAACTGGTTCCGTCGTTGACGGGCGGTTCCGCCGACTTGAACCCCTCCACGAAGACCTACCTGAAGGGCATGGGCGACTTTGGCCCGGAAGACTGGGCTGGCCGCAACATCCACTTCGGCGTCCGCGAACTCGGCATGGGCATGATCGCCAACGGTTTGGCTCTCGCCGGCTACGCGATTCCGTTCAGCTCCACGTTCATGGTCTTCTCCGATTACATGAAGCCCGCGATGCGCCTCGCCGCCATCCAGAAGCTGCATGAAATCTATGTCTTCACGCATGATTCCATCTTCGTCGGCGAAGACGGCCCGACCCATCAGCCGATCGAACAGCTGGCGATGTTCCGCACGATTCCGGGCTTGACGGTCATCCGTCCCGCCGAAGCGAACGAAGTTGCCCACGCCTGGGCATACGCTTTGAAGGCCGATCATCCTGTTGTCCTCTGCCTGACCCGCCAGAATCTGGCGAACTTGCCGGCGGACGTCGTCGCCAATCGCATGGATGTCGCAAAGGGCGCTTACATCGTGACTTGCGAAGAAGGCTTTGAAGTGACGTTGATCGCGACTGGTTCCGAGGTCAATACGGCTTTGGGCGCGTGCGAAATCCTCCGCAAGCAGGGCAAGAAGGTCCGCGTCGTCTCCATGCCGAGCTGGGATCTGTTCGATGCGCAGAGCGACGAATACAAGGAGAAAATCCTCCCGAAGAGCTGCACGAAGCGTGTTTCCATCGAAGCCGGTTCGACGTTCGGGTGGGCGAAGTATGTCGGAGCCGAAGGCCTGTCCATCGGCATCGACCACTTCGGTGCCTCCGCTCCCGCCGAGAAGTTGGCGGAAGAATATGGCTTCACGGCTGAAAGCGTTGCCGAACACGTGGCCGCTTACTTGAAGTAAGATGGATTGGGAGGGTCCCGCTCCCGCGGGGCCGGTCCCGCGGGAGCGGGACTCCCAAGATACGGAATAAACAGCAGGCCACCGCCTTCTTGAAGGGCGGTGGCCTGTTTGTTTCTAGGCTTCTAGAATGCTAGGTTTCTAGAAAGAAGAGTGTTTCAATGAAGCGCGTTTAATATGGCGGCGTAGTCTTTTATCTCTTGGTCGCCATGCGTGTCGAAATAGACGCCGTCCATATAGACGGCGAAGGTCGTAAAACTACGGATGCCAAGGCGATAGTATGCCTCAATGTCCTTCTGGACGATTTCTGCGCGGCATTCGGGCTTCTTGGCGGGCTTTTTCCATCCGGAGAATTTCGAACTGTCGAGCCAGTATTCAAGAATGTGAGCCGTGTCGGCGTTGAAGACTTCCAGAAGGCCGAGAAGCGTCTTCCACTGCTGGCGGTTGATGGCGCAGTTCGGATCGTCGATGGCGTGTTCATAGCAACGGTGAATGGGAGCGAATTCCAAAAAGACATTTTGCCGCGGGCGGATGAGTTCCGGTGGATCGATGGTCTGATGATAGGCGATGCAACCGACAGACGCTTCCAGATCCGTTTCCAAAAGTTTTTCGGCGATGGCATTCGCCGTTCTAAGATTTTGATCTGACGGACTATAGGGGGCGCATTTGTCACAGTGGCACCATCCGTCGTTGAGGTCTTCGCCCCAGAAGAAATGGCGATGGGTGGATGGATTCAGCCTATGGCCGAGATTGGCGCCATTGGCGGCGATGGTGTCGAGAGCCGCTTTCGTGCCGCCGCACCAGTTGCCGGTGGTAACGCGTTCCTTCTTGGGGCCCATCGGTTGGATAAAGTATTCTGGATGTGTTGCGAAGACATCGCGTGGGAGAAGGTCGTGGGGAGCGTGGAGTTCGTATTCGTAGTCGATTCCCGCCGCTTTCACATTGTTTTGGAAATCAACGGACGCGCAATTCGCCAGATGCTCCAAGACGTTGTGGCCGGGCCCGCCGCCGGAATGGAGCCCTAACGTGTTGAGACCGAGTTCCTTGAATTTTGCAAGCCAATCGACACCGATGAAATCGTCCGGTGTCAGGACGACGCCTTTTCTTAATTCATAATTCATAATGCATAATTCAAAATTAGGGGGTAAGCTGAAAAGAAAAGTCCCCGAAACCATTGGGATTCGGGGACTTGGAAAGCATATCAGATTAAATTAGAACTGCGTGCCGACGTTGGCGTTGTCGATGGAGAAGTAGCGGAAGCCGATGTTGACGAGCTCGCCTTTGCCGCAGGAGGCGGCATGGCCGTCCATGAAGCCGACGTTCATGCGGCTGTTGTGGTGGGCGGAACCGCAGTAGTGGTTGGCTTCGGCATGGCCCGTATCAAACGTCCAGACGGAACGGCCCTGGCCATCGGTGAGGCCGATGGAGTCGCCGGCGAAGGGGGCTTCGGACGGGATCTTGCAGGCGTTGGTGCGATAATAGCAGGAGTCGTACCAGACGTCGCGCATCACGAATTTGCCGAATTCACTTTCGCGGATGCCGAAGCAGGAAAGCGGGTACTGCATGTCGGCGCGAATGATGCCGATGGAGTAGCCAGCGTTGTAGTTGCTGTTTTCATGGCTCGGGCAGAAGTAAGTCTTCTTGTCCAAACCGCCTTCGTTGACGATCAAGACGTAGTTGCTCTTCTGGCCATTGCCTTTGTCGGTTTCCCAGTAACCAACCCAGTAATGAGCGTTGTCGTTGCCGTAGATGGCGTTGGCGAGGACAATCTGTTTGAAGTTGGAAAGGCAGGAGATGGACTGTGCCTTGTTGCGGGCCTTCGCCAGAGCGGGCAACAGCATGGCGGCGAGGATCGCGATGATGGCGATGACGACGAGGAGTTCAATCAATGTGAAGTGCTTTTTCATGTTTGGTTTTCCTTTGGTTTTGTTTGGGAAAGTCAACGAACGTTTGATTTTTACATTTTAACAATGACTTTACATTATTAAACGCTAAAATCAAGAGGATGTTTAAGGAAAAATTAAGTTTTTTTTGATTTTTTAAGGGACGAAGGGACAAAAGAGATGAAAGCGACACCCCCCGTCCGCAGGCGGGACGCACGCGGTACCCCCGACGGCGGGGACGCCGTCGTTACAAAAACGGCGCGAGAATCTTTTCCGCGTTGCGGTGGAGGATGTTGTGGATGTCGTCGTCGGAGATATCGGCGGCGAGCACGCCGCCGATGCCCTGATGTTCGTCAAACCACGGCATGTCCGTGCCGTAGAGGATTTTTTCGGAGCCGCAAATGGAGACCATCTTCTCGATGGCGCCGCGAGTGCCGGGGACGGAGGTCAGTTCGATATAGACGTTCGGATAGTCCTTCGCGAGTTCACCGGCGGCCGTCCAGTTGTTGTTGAAGCAGTGTGCGCACATGAATGTGACGTGCGGATAGTGGGGGACGACATCGCGGAGGACGGCGGGGCCGTCATAGGGCGAGCCGTTCCACGTGTGGATAAGAATCGGTAGATGAAGGGCTTCGGCGAAATCTAGGGCGGGCTTATAGGCAGGATCGGAGACTGGTATCTTGTGGTAGTCTGGCAGGAATTTGAGTCCAACGCAATAGGGGATCCATTCACCGACTTTCGCAAGATCCTGCTTGATCTGATCGGGATAGTGCGGATTGATGGAGCAGTAGAAACGGAGGATGTCCGGATATTTTCTAGCGGCTTCAAGGGCTGGGGCCTGTCCAACATGGGGCGTCGCCCAGAGGGAGAAATGATGGGAGAAGCAAAGTTTCGCGACGTTGGCGCGGCGCATGAGCGTGACCATTTCATCTGCGTTCGGCGCGGCGAAATAGATGGCATAGTGTTCACCCATATGGCCGTGCATATCGTAGATGGGGCAGGATTCGACGATGCCTTTTTCCCAGAATTCGTCAACGAGCTTGGAGTTTTGGCGGATGAATGACATATTTGTATTTCCTTTCGGCGAAGCCGTTTAGAGGTTAATGCTGCAGGAGGCGTTCGAGATTGCCATGAGCGATAAGCTCTTTGGCTTCGTCCGAGATGTCGGCATGCTGGATGGCGAGCATCATGGAGCCGCGGTTGTAGTACGGGGCGCCCGAGCCATAGAGAAGGCGGTCCGGACCGATGGCATGGACGGTGTCGGCGATGCTGCCGGCCGCCCAGTATTCGGACGTTTCAAAATAGGTATGCTTGTAGTTGACAAGAAGCGGGCGGATGCGGCGGTCTGGACCCCAAAGGCCGCAGTCGCAGATGATGACATAGAGGTCGGGGAACATATACATCGTACGGTAGATTTTGTCCCATCCCATGGCCTTGACGGAGAGATAGACGGGAATGTGGTTTTCCGTGAACAGCCTGAAGAGGTCGCCGATGGCGGCGGGATAGAGTTCCCAACGATGGTCTTCAGGGAAGATGCGGACGGTCCCCGCGTTGGCGGCGAGCATCTCTTTCACGACTTGCTCCGCGCTGCCCTGTTCGCCGGTGACGGTCGGGACGACGCACCATGATGGCGATATGCGTTTCTTCGCCTCTGGATTTTCATTCAAGTCTTTGACAATGAGTTTGTTGCCGAGGGCCCAACCCATTTCCTTTTGTGAGATGTGCCAAAGCGTCGTTTTTTCAACGCCTGCCGCATCCATGTCCGCCAAAATTTCTTTGACGGTCGGGAAGATGGTTGGGACATTGTTTTCTGAGAGGCCGTACGGGCCGCAGTTTGCATCGAAGAAATGCATGGTGAGCTCCTTTTTTCTAGATTTACTGGAAGTTCTGGATGTTCTGGATTTACTGGATTTACTGGATGGTGATGGTGAAAATAGTTTTAGGTGTTAGAGTTATGGAGAGTGTTTTGCCGTTTTGCGTGGCGGTGAAGACGGGCGTGCCGCCCGCTTCTAACGGTTCAGCCGTGACTGCGACTTTTGTCGCATTTGGCAGATAATGCGCGAGATCCAATTCGATTTTAAACGGACTCTGGGATGGGGCCGGTGTCAGAACGACACCGTTGTCCGCTTTTGTCAGGCGGAAGACACCGTTCGTCTTGACGGAACCGAAATTGACCATGGTGCCGTCTTTGTTGACGTTGATGATGGTTGTTTCCGCTTCGTCGTATGGCTGCGGCGTGAAGGCGATGTCCTGCACGACGCCATTCGCATCGCGTGTGATGGCGATTTTGCCGAGGTTGATGGCGTTGCCGGGATAGGAGGGGCCGTTCAGAATCATGCGACCGCGTTCAGCTTTGTAAAGTCCGCAAACCCAAACGTATGTGCCTTTGACGGCGGCGGGAATCTCCAGCGTGCGTTCTTCTTCGATGGCGCCGTTCCAGTTGGAGGTCGGAATGGTGGAAAAATGATCATCTTGGAATATGATGGCGGGATTGGCATTGTCAGACATGAAATGGACAAAGGTCCGGAAGTCGTCATCGGCAGGTTGCTTGGCGTCCCAATGGAGCTTGTATTGGAACTTGTCGCCACCGAGATACTTGAATTCGGAGATGTACGGACGGGCGTTGACTTTGTTGTTGCCGACGGTGGAGTTGGTTTTGCGTGAGTTATAGAATTCGCCGTTTTTGCCGCGAGCGTATTCGCGGTAGAGGCCATTAGCTTTTTCAAGAGCCAGTTCGCCTTCTGGATATTTGACGAAATAGCCGTATTTTGGGAGCGTATGGCCATTGACGGTCCATTCCGTTTCGCCGCGGTTGACCCAGATTTCCGAGCCGTTCTCCCATGTGACATGCTGGCGGTGGATGTCGTCATTGACGAATTCATGGGCGGTCATGTTGGCGGCGGCGTTGAAGCGGATGAAATCCTGCGCGAGCCAGTATTTGCGAATAGAGGAGAAGCCCCAACTGCTGGCGTCTGTCATAAGATTGTGGGAAGAAAGAAGTTCCATGGAGATGTAATCATCTGAATTGATTCCATGGAGGTGCGGTGGGCGGCCACCTTCGTAACGGACGGAATAGCCAACGCCGATGAGGGCGAACTTGTTGTGGTTGACGGCGTCCGCCCATGGGACGCGTTCCCAGTCTGTGCAGGGGAGTTTGGTGAGATGCTTGCCGCCTGTTGGAGAGAGCGTCATCCACTGGCAGTCTGCGCCGTCGAGATAACCCGTCAGTTGGTCATGGCCTGCTTCGGAAGTGGTCGGAGCGTTGCCACCCAAGTAGTTGCGGATCCAGGCAAAGGCTTCTCCCCAGCATTTTCTGGATTCGGTCTGCGGATGATAATTGCCGTCAGCATCATAGTAATCGACACAGGATGTTGACGTGAAGACATCGATGAAGCAATGCGTCGGTTTGATTTCCTGCGTCATTTGCTTGAAGTTTCGCTGGACGAAGGGGAGGATGTGGTCCGGGCGGAACTTGTAGGATTGCGCATCTCTGCCGCGGTTGATCCAGGCAAGAGTTGGTTTTCCGTTGGAATTGAAGTAGATATGCTTGTAGGAATAGTCGTCTGCATCTGGATAGAAGTCGATGTAGTTGTCGTGGAGGCCCCATGGAATGTTTTGTTCTCCACAGAGTTTTTGGAGCGGGAGGATGTCTTCCACCGTGCCGAATGTTTTGTTGGGCGGCCACACGTCCGGAAGGCGGTAGTCATAGCCCCAATGCTGCCAGCTGTGGATGGTCAGCATGGAATCGACTAGGCCATAGCGAATGGCGTTCTGCATTCTGGCGGTGATGACTTTGGCGGAACCTCCCCAGATGTCGAAGACGAAACGCCCCGCAAGATTACGGAAGGCTCCGGCGGGATGTTTGTCCGTGTGTTTCTGGTATTTGAAGGCGGCTTCGAAGGCGGTGGGAGCGACGGCGAAGGTGAGTGTGCTGTTCTCCTTCATGTGGAAGGTGGCGTTGTGCGTGGAGAGATTGACGGACAGTCGTGCAGGCGGTGTATCGACGGCCGCGAGAACGCCATGGCCTTCCGTGAAATCCAGTCCGAAATGAGAGGCGGCGACATTGTGGCCGCCGAAGCCCATGGTGAACGGCTGCGGGTCACGAATGACGTAGCCATGTCCGTAAATGACTTGTTTGACGGGATTATGCCATGGTCCGAGAGATAGGTGGGTGATGGCGGCATTCGTCGCTTCGAAGCGGATTTGGAAGACGCCGTCGGCTAGTGTACGGCAGATCATGTCCAAAACGGCCTCTTTTTCAGCGGTTTTGAAGCGATGGCGGGCAACGACTGTTCCCGCTGGCTGGTTATCGAGCATGGTTTTACCGATTAATTGGAAGGCGGAGCCATTGGAACGGAGGGGGATGTTGTCAAGTTCGACGTTGAAGCCGTGGAAGGCGGTTAATATATTATGGTATTTAAGGAGAATCCAGCCGTCGAGCAGCCCCTTTTGTCCGTCGATGAAATCCAAGGCGTTGTCCGCCGGAGCGATGTCCTGCAGTTGTTTATCTGTCAGGGCGATGGCTGAATCCATGGCGGAAACCGTTCCTGCCGTGATGGTTGGATTACCGAAGTAGCCGTAGTCAACTTGTGTTTCATTGGCAGGGCCTGGATTGGTTTCCAAACGGAGATGGATGGTCTTGCCTGCGAATTCCGTCAGATCGGCTTCGCCGTCCATCCATGTGCGGACATTGGCGTTTTTTTCGTAAACCATCTTTTCGTTGGCCCAGATGCGGAACGTCATGCCGTCGCTTTGCGGTTCCTTGCCAAACGAATCGCGCTGAGAGTGCGCGAAGGATAGCTTGATGGATTTTGAGGCGGGCAGGGCGATGGTAAAATTGGCAAAACTGGAGCCGCCTTTGGGAACATATGGTGGGTGCATGGCGATGCATTTTTTCGTTTCGCTGACGCCGTCCTCCCGCTTGCGCGTCTGGTTTTCAAATTTCAGGGAACCATGGTTGAGCGGCTCTGAGCCAGTCCAATAGATTGGTTTGAAGTGGAGGATGCCGCTGTCGAGAAGCGTCCATGAATAGCAGGCCTGTTTCGGGCAGTCTGCAAGGGCGATGGCCGAATTGTCCATCAACGCGATGACGGGCAGTTCAGGCATTTGGGAGAGAACGACTTCTGACGCCGCGCGTTTGACGCCGAAGATGCGGACAGCGTCGAGCGTCTGCTTCGTTCCGTCTGCCGTGAAGACGGCCTGCGCATGGACGGGATAGAGCGCATCAAAAATAAATGGGCCTGAAATGATTTGGAAATCAATGACTTGAGATGATTGTGCGGCGACCGTCACCGTTTGTTCGGCGGGGCCTTCCGCTTTCCAGTCATCGACAAATTTGTGGATTCTGACAGTGGCCTGCAACGGCTGTTCCGTCTTGTTTTCAAGCGTGATGTGAACGGCAGTCGGTTTATCAGGAGTTTTGATGTCTTCGATTTCATGGATGAAGAGGCGGGCCTGCTGGTTGGCGACGTTGAAGCCGTTCCAGGCTTGAAGAGCGAGGCAGAGAATGCAGAGCAGGATGGAGATTTTCTTCATGATGATACCTCGTTGTTACTTGATTTCCAATGAGAAAAGACTTGTTGGCATGATATCGAGCGTAAGTGTCTTGCCGTCCTGCGTAGCGGTGAAGACGGGCGTGCCGCCCGCTTCAAACGGCTCCGCCGTAACGACAGCTTGGGCTGAATTGGGAAGATAATGTGCGATATCCAATTCGATTTTAAACGGATTCTGCGATGGGACGGGGGTGATCTGCAAGGCGTTGTCTTTTTTGACGAGACGGAAGGCACCGCTGGTTTTCAAATGACCGAAATCGACGAGCGTTCCTGCTGGATTGGCGTTGATTTCCTTTTCAAAATAAACGCCTTTCGTGGCTTGGGCAAACGTCGCGTCTGTAATATGGCCGTCTTGATCGCGTTTGAGACGAAGCGTGCCGAGATCGACGGACGAGTCGTGGCAAGTGAAGCCTTTGAGCAGCATACGGCCGAGTTCGAATGTGAAAAGGCCGCATGTCCATTGGTAGGAATCGAATTTGAGGCGGTCTTCAGGAATTTCGACGATGCGTTCGTCACGGATGACGCCATTGAATTTTGTTGTCGGGACTGGCGTGTCATGGTCGTCTTGGAAGGCAATCTGGGCACGGCTTTCCGGCGTCATGAAATGGACGTATGAGCGGAGGTTGTAGGGGGCGGCTTCGTTGGCCTCCCAACTGATGACGTATTTGATTTTGTTGCCGCCAAGATATTGGAAATCAGAAATATAGGGGCGGATATCCAGAACGCAGGGGAAGATGCGCTGCCGCGTGTTACGGGCGTTGAAGAACTCATGGGAATCACATCGGGCGTATTCGCGGACGAGGCCGTTGACGGTTTCAAGCGTCAATTCACCCTGTGGATAGGTGACATGGAAGCCGTAGGCGGGCAGGACGCGGCCATTGGCGAGTTTCCATGGCGTTTCGGAACGGTTGATCCAGACGTCCGCGCCGTTGTCCCATTTGACATGCTGATGATGAATGTCGCCGCCGACGAATTCATGGGCGGTCATGTTGCGGGCGGCGGTGTAGCGGATGAAATCCTGCGCGAGCCAGTATTTGCGGACATTGTCGTAGTTGAACGGATTGGAATCGCCCATAAGATTGTGGGCGGCAAGCAGTTCGGAGGCGATATAGTCATCTGAACCAATGCCGTGCGTCAGCCGTGGGCGATTGCCTTGATAGCGGTTGGAATAGCCTGCGCCAAGCAGAGCGAATTTGTCATGGTTGACGGCGTCGAACCATGGAACGCGGGCCCAGTCGGAGCAGGGGAAGCGGGTGTAGAAAGAGTTCGGTTCGTCTGAAAGCGTCAGCCATTGGCAGTCTGCGCCGTCAAGCCAGCCGATCAGTTGGTCATGGCCGCCTTCGGAGGTGGTGGGAGCGTTGCCGCCGAGCATGTTGCGGATGGTCGCGAAGGCTTCACCCCAATACTTTCGTGTTTCCTCCATGGAATGGTAATTGCCGTCGGAATCATACCAGTCCGTCGGCTTGACAGAGGAGAGGACATCGACGAACGACGCGGTGGGATGGACGTCCTGCAAAATCCGTTCGTAGTTGCGTTTGACGAATGGCAAGATGCTGTCCGGACGGAACTTATACGACTGCGCATCACGACCGCGCGTAAACCACGCGCGGTTGGGCTGCGGATTGTGTTTGTCGAAGACAGGGAAGGGGACGTCATAATCGCCTGTGTTGTTGCGGAAATAGACGAGACGGTAGGAGAAGTCATCCGTGTCCGGATAGATGTCGATGTAGTTGTCGTGGAAGCCCCAAGGGATGTTATGCTGTTTGCAGATGGCTTCGATTTGTTTCGTTTGTTCGACGGTGCCCCATGACGGACGCGGCGGCCAGATGTCGGGGAGGCGGTAGTCATAGCCCCAACGCTGCCAGTCATGGATGGTCAGCATGGAGTCGGTCATGCCATAACGTGTTGCCTGTGTGAGACCTGTGATGAGAGCGGCGGCACCTTTCGTGCCATGCCAGATGTCGAAAATAAACCGCCCCGCGAGATTGTGGAAGGCTCCTGCGGGCTTGCGGATTTTGTGATACTCCCTGTATTGGAATGCCGCTTCGAAGGCGGTGGGGGCGGTGAAAAAAGTGAAGACGCAATTACCGCGTGAAACAAGCGAGGCCGTATGGCGATCTTTGTTGATTTCCAAATGGTTGGGCGGATTGTCGATGGCTTGCAGGACGGTCGTGCCATTTTCGAATTCATACGCCGCATGGGAGGCGGCGACGGTGTGGCCGTTGAAAATCAGACTGCGCGTGCCTGGATTTTCGACGACATAGCCGTGGCCGAAATAAATCCGTTTCGGATTGTCGTGCCATGGACCGGTCTTAACTTCCGTAATGAGAGCGTTTTCCGCGTGGAATTGAAATCCGATGGCGTTTTTACGAGGGAAGCTTTTGTAGATGAACAGCGTGGCGGTCTTTTCCGCGCTTTGCAGCGTATAGACGTCCATGAAGCCATGCGGTTGCAATTGACGTTTGCAGTCAATTAGACGGAATGCGCTGCCGGGCTTGAAGAGCGGCGAATTATCCAGTGAGATTTCGAAGCCGTGATGGAGGGCGTTTCCGTGCGGATGCCATTGGTCCAGAACGCCGAAAGGAGGATTGGAATCAGAGGTGATAGTTGGAAGGGCCGCTGGCGGTTGTGCGGCGTAGTCGATAACGGGCGGCTGTATTCCAGCCTGAATGAGAACGCGGCCCCAGTAGGCGGCGTCACAGGCGGAATTTTTGTTCGGGCCGGGATGGACTTCTAGGCGGAGATCAATCGTTTTGCCTGCGAAGGCGGTCAGATCAATGTCTTCGTCTTTCCAGACACGGATGTTTTCATGACGGTTGTAGAGAGTTGTCAACGGTTGTCCGACTTCAGCCGCCTGAATCGTGTAGGTAATGCCGTCGCTTGGGCGTTCGTTTGGTCTTTCCGTCCGTTGTGAACGGGAGAAAAGAAAGTGGATACTATTGGAATTAGGTAATTTAAGACGGAATGTGACAGCGGCCGTGCCTTCGGCAGGCCGCCATGGCGGATGCATGAAAATGGCGCGATAGGTCGTGCTTTTGCCGTTGGCGTCTGGTCGTGTCTGGTAGTCTGAATTGACGTTGGCGCCGCTTTCGACGATATGGCCTTTCCAGCCGATGGCGCGGTATTGAACGGGCTGGCCGAAATATTGCCATTCGATGGAGGCGTCGGCAACATGCTCCGCCAGACAGAGGGAGGAGTCGTCGTTGACGGCGATGACTGGAATGTCCGGCTGTTTGGGAAGGTTCACGCCTAATTTATTCTCTTGAACAAGAAAGACGCGGACAGCGTCAAGTGTTTCTTGCTGAGCATCTTCCGTTGAAAAGACGGCGTGGGCGTGAACGGGATAGTGTGCATCGAAGACAAACGGGCCGGAGACGATACTGAACAACAGGTCTTTTTGCGTATGCGGCGGTAGTTCAGTCGTTTGGGATGGTTCCCCTATGACTTTCCAGTCATCCACAAGCTTGTGGACGGTGACGGCGGCTTTTGCCATCTTGTCTGTTTTATTGAAGACAGTTACGGTGACAGACGTTGGCTTGTCCGGAGCCGTGACGATGGGAATGTCTCCGACGATCAGGCGATAATTGGCGGACGATACATCGAAGCCGTCGAATGCGAAAAGTGCGGCCGCAAAAAAGATGAAAGACAGGAATAATTTATGGTCGAGCATGCTATATACCTATAAAATAGAAAACATGAAAAACAATAGTAATCTATTAAGTATAGGTACAATGTCAAACGCGGCGGACAGAAAAAGCCAAACGCTGAAAGCTGAAAGCGAATACCGAAAACGCTTGGATAACATGGCTTCTGTTCAAGCCGCTTGTATTCGCTTTTTGCTTTAGGCTTTAGGCTTAAAGATTGTTGGATTCCGCGACGTTTGCGAGAAATACTCTGAGCCGTTCCCGCGCCTTACCGATTTCGTCGTTGAGGATAGGCGTGGAAATCTGGTAGCTGTGCCATTCTTGGTCTGGCTTCCAATACCTTCTGAATGAAAGGAAACTAGGCGTCGAGAATTTAGTTGATGAGTACCAGTACCAGCAGAGCATCGAATAGCCTTTTTGTGTATAGGATATTTCCGTGATGGTGATATGCGCGAAACGCAGGTCTTCGGCTGAAAGTGTTTCGCTGTGGATGTTCGAACCTTGCGCGCGAAGGCAATGGGATGGGGGATGGATTTGATGGACGTTTGTGCCAAGGTCAATGCTCAGGACACCGATGATTGAATCAGAAGTTCCGAATACATATCTTTCCAGTTTCTTGGCACCTTCGAAAAACTGGAGGTCACCGTGCGACGGTTCTTGTGCGTAGCCTTTGGCGTCTCCGAATATACCGGCTGAGAAGTCCGGGATGAAGGAGGCGGATTTGACATGGGCTTCTTTTTGGAAGACGACGATCAAAAATGCAAAACACAGGGCGCACAGGAAGAATGTGCTTTGTTTTTTGGGTATGAAATGGAATTGCAACTGGATAAGGGCGATGATGATGGCCACGGCTGTCAGGAAAAATTTGACGGGCAGGCTTTTTAGACCGAGAGGCGACAGCAGGAATGTGATCCAGTAGCTCGTGCTGGTAACGGAGAGGCAGAATACGAGGAAGGCCGGCAGGAGGATGATGAAGCATTCCCACCCCCAGAGCAAGCAGACCGATGAGGCGGCTAACAAAACGCCCGCCATGATGCTGATGGCGTGGATATCTTTCTTGACGCCAATAAAATACATTAGAATGCAAGCGCATAGGAGAGGCAGGCCGGCCCAGTCGCGGTGGACCTCCTTGCCGCGGACGCCGAACAAGGCGATGCCCAATGTGACGACACCGAACAGAAGGAATATCCAGTCGTGCGAATCAAGCGGCGAGTTTTTCCATGCGTTGATGATGTAGGGCAACTTGTATGCATAAGGGATGCAAGCGACCAACATGCAAAGTCCTAAAATGCTATTTTTCAGGATCTTATTCATGATCGGCCTCCCGATTGGCGGATGGATTGGTGTTTTCCGGGCAGGATGGCGCTGTTGTTTTGGCGGGGAAAAGCATACCAGCATACCATATGAGAATCGAACAGGCGAACACTAGGCAGTAGCCGAGCGTTGCGTGCCATGTGTTGTTTAGGATAACTGGCCCGATGGCTTTGTACAAGAGGATTGTCACGAAGATGCGGATGGAATTGGACACGATGATGATCGGTAGCAGGAACAGATAATGGCATAGGCTCCAAACAAAAGGCTTGGGCTGAAGATGGATGATGAGATAGCCGATCAGCAGCATCGCTTCCAGTTGCTCAATGCCACTGCAGGCATCTGTGATGACGATTTCCACCTCTCCCGGCATGGTGATGGTGGTTAGATGGTAGTTGATGTTGATTTGACACAACTTTAGCATCCATACGG
The DNA here is from genome assembly GCA_017554445.1 of Victivallales bacterium. Lineage (GTDB taxonomy): Bacteria > Verrucomicrobiota > Lentisphaeria > Oligosphaerales > Oligosphaeraceae > UBA1407. The sequence goes on along the minus strand of JAFZIJ010000178.1, from coordinate 17,770 downwards.
ACAAGGTGGTCGAAATGAGTCTGAGCGGATAGGAGACCATCAGTATGAATTGTTCCCTCATGGGGATGAACAGGCAGAAAATAATGAATGCCGGCGACATCCACAAAGTTGCCCGCCATCCATGAAAGAAGAGCATGCAGGCAATGGCGAATAATGTGATGGCGGCGTTGTGGGGCAGTTCCGATGAATAAGAGGAAAAAATAAACGGGAGGGTTGTGGCGGCGATAAGCAACGCCCAGGCTGTGACGCATTCCTTTACGGATGCCACGGCATAGCCGGCGTCCTCATTCAGAAAACGAAGGAGTCCGAAATAAACGACGGCGAGCGCGAGCAGCATGGATGCAATCATGCTATCCCATTGCCCGTTGCATGTCCGGATGGCCTGCACCAGTGCATAAATAAACGCGGCGATGCAGATACAGATGCATGGGAGGCAGGCGGAGAGTTTCTCTTTTTGAAGAAACGCCGCCATTGCTGTATGCGTACCGTTGTTGGATGGATGGTCCGGATTCATCATGTTATTGGGCCGTTCCATTTTTTCATCCGCCTATTTTTTCTCTTCTTCTTCCTTTGCCGCTTCGTTATCTTTTTCTGCTTCCTCCTTCAAAAGGGCATCCGCCTGCTTGAGGGCTTCGGTAGCTCGTTGATCTTGAGGGAAGATGAGCAGAAGGTTATTGGCCGCTGTCTTGATTTCATGCCAATCTTTGGATTCAATCGCCTTGGCGAGTTTATCCTGCATCAAGTTGTACCATGTGACAACACCACGTTGCGTGGCTGATTTGCCCATGACGATGGTGTCCAGTATGTCGAAAGCTTTCTGGAGATTCTCTTCGCCGCCGACATTGACCAGGCGGAGAGCGTATGTCTCTTTTACAACGTTGTTGTCTGGCGACATATTTAGAGCTTTTTGAGCATATTCGAGGGCTTTTTCATTCTGGTTGAGAGCGAAGAAGTTTTCGGACATGTTCAAGAGGACAATATCTTGTGCTCCGCTCTTGTCAAGAATCTTCTGATATGTGGCGTTGGCCTTTTCATATTCCTGAACTGCTGCGTAAAGGAGAGCGACCTTGAATAGGACGGCGGAATCCGCCGTGGAGATTTTGTCCAATTGCTCCGTGACCGCCGCACGTGCGCGCGCTTCTTCCGCCTCGCGTTTTTTAACTTCTTCCTCCGCCAGTTTCTTCTGTTGTTCCTCCGGCAGTTTTTTGAATTCTTCCTCCGTTAGCTTCTGCGTGGCGGACGTTGTTTCCTCTTCTGGCAGAATGGCGGCTTGCGCACTGGCGAAATACTTGAGAGCCTTTGTGTTGTCCGTGTCATCTTCTTTGATGGAAGCGGCGTATTCCTTAAGATCGTCAACAAGGCGATTGCGGAAGCAGAAGTCGATATAGAGGATGTTGTCCGCGATTTCGTCCTTTTCCATAAGCAACGCCTTGGCGGCTTGCTTCGTATCTTCCATCTGCTTTTGCAGTTTGTCGCGCAACTGCTTGGCTTCTTCTTTCTTGCCATCCGCCTCCAGTTTATTCGCTTCGTTTAGTGTGTTTCTGTAATCGGACTCCAAGGCACCGAGCAACTGTACGACGAAGGGGGTCATGTCCCATGACGCTTCCTTCCCTTCGGCCGCCTGTTTTTCCCGCAAGGCGCGGAGTTTTTCCAGATTGGACTTGGCCAGCTCGATGGACTTGCTGAAATCGCCATGTGCAAGGTAATAACGACTGATGTAGTTGACCAGGAAGGGATCGCCGGGGAATTTCTGCATGACGTCGTCGATATCGGATTGTGTGAGCGTATCATGGACGAGCTTGTGGCCGATGGCGAGCTGTGCGAGGATGCGATTCGGGCCACGCAGGCCGGGGAGGAGTTTCGGCGTCTCGTATTGTTGCAGAATCAAAGCGATTTCGGCCGCCTTGGCGTCCTGCTTTTTTTCTACAAGTTTCGTCACGTAACGCAACCCGATGTTGTAGGCGAAGCCATGGATGTTGAAGTAAAGCGTGTTAGGGGAGTTTCCGCCCAAGGCTTCCATTCCTTTCCCGTCGGAAGGGGATCTCTGCTGATAGCGCAGGATCAAGGAAAGGTATTTCAAGGTTTCTTCAAGGTTGTCCGCGCAGGTCGCCGCATAGAGTTTCACAAGCGTGGCGATAGCGGTATTGAAATTATCCTGCCATTTGGCGATGTTTTGAGTAAGAAGCGTTTCATCGTTTGTCAAATAGGCATAAAGTGCTTCCAGATACAGTCCGGTTATGATTCTGGTGTTGCTGCCTGACAGGAATTTTTTGTGGAGTTCGGCCAATTTTGCGGGTTGTCCGGTAATGGTGTAACATTCACCGAGCATCTGTCCCATTTCATTGGAGGTGTAACGTTGCATGCATTCTTCGAAGATTACCATGGCTTCGGAGATGATGCCGAAACGGTAAAGGTATTCCGCTTGGAGAGGTTTCCCGAGGAGGGGGAAAATCTCCGCCGCCTTCTCCATGCATTTCTTGCCGTTTTCCAAGTCGTTTTGCCGTGCATAACGGATGGCCGAGGCCAGGGCCGCTTCAAACGCGATGAACTTGTCCGTCGAATCTTGGAATGGTTTCAAGAACTCCAGATCCTGCTCGATGGTATGCTCGCTATCCGAGAGGAGGTAATTGAGAATGACGGCGAGTTCCTTTTGCTTGGCAGCCTCGTCCGTGACGTTTTCCAGAGTTTCCTTGGCTTCTGCCTGTTTACCCAGCATATATTGGCAGAAAGCGAGCAGGAGGTATTGCTCTTGTGTAATCGTGTTCTGAGTACGTCTGATTTCCAAGGTTTCAGCGGCGAGATTGAAATCCCTGCTCATCTTCAGGGCGTTGATATGATTGTCAGAGTATTCGGTCTTGAAAGGATTCAGCCTTGAGGCGCGTTGCCAATGCCAAACGGCCTGCGGCCACTCACCTTCGTTTTCGGCGATTTTCGCGAGCATTACATTGACTTCTTCATCATTGTACTGATCGTTGAGGCATTCGCGGAGCAACGGCTTGGCATCTTCGTATTTTTCATCCAGATATGCCTGTTTCGCCCGGTTGAAACGTTCAAGCTTTTTGTGGTGGCGGATGAGAAGGACGCTGACGCACGCGATGCAAGCAATCAAGATGAGGACGGCGAAGGACAGCAGGATTCGCTTTAATGTAAAGAATTTTTTAAGGTTCATTTTCTCTTTTTTTTGGGGGGGGCTGGGAAGGAACTGGGTTTATGGAACTGGACAATGAAGCAGTTTTTTATGGTTGGGCTATTTGAAAAACGTCATTTGGTTTATTATCTTATAGGAGTTTTATTTGCTAAGGAGAATCATGAAGACGCTAGTTAAAATCGAATTCTGTTTCTGGTTGGGGATGATATGCTTTTTCGCGGGACTTTCCTGCCGTGCCGAAGAGGCGAAGTCTTCGGAAGGGCGGCCCGTCTATTGGCCTTTGACCATTAACGGGTATCTTTATGACCGGATTGAGCTGGCTTTCACGGAGACTGAACAGACCAAAGGGCTGTCAGATCGTGATACGCTGGCCGAAAACGGCGGAATGTTGTTTATTTCCGACACGATGTCGCATCGGTCTTTCTGGATGAAGGGGTGCCGAATTGATTTGGATTTGATCTACATGGATGCGGAAGGGGTGGTCGTGGCGACGCACCGGATGAAAATGGAAAAGCCGCAACAACGCAGTGAGAGCGAAGTCGCGTACTATGACCGTTTGCCGACGTATGAAAGCGGGAAACCCGCTCAGTTTGTCTTGGAACTTGCGGCTGGCCAAATTGACTTTCTAGGGCTGCAGGTGGGAGACAAGCTGGAGATAGGCATCAGCGAGTTGCTGGCCATGTATCGGAAATTCCATTGACACGTCGCTCGCATGAGCGTGTCACGTGCGTTGGAATAAACGATCTTATTTAGCAATAAATAGAATAATTTAGCACCCAAGGCATGATTTACAAGTTCATCATCATGCCTTTGATGGTTTTATTATGACTTTCAAATACCTCTGCCGGCACCCTGCTTGTAGGGCATGACGAATGCTTCGGTAAAGTCATAGACGTCGTCGAAATCCTCAATGGAATCGTTTTCCGATTTGCCGAGGATTTCGACGGAGATGAGCTTGTACACGATTTTGCCGAAGTCACTGGTCTGCTTGATGTTCCATGTGTCTAGAACGTCGATGGCGCATGGCCCGAAGCGAGTGATGAGCGTGTCACGGAAAAAACGGCAAAGATCGGCCCCCTTGATATCCGGGGGCTCATCGTTGTCGAAAACGATCTCCCTTTTGGTCTTTGCGATATTGTCGAGCGCCTTGTGGACGGAGTCCCGTACGAAGCAATAGGCCATGGGGGGGAAGGTGTCGTCTTCCTCGCAGATTTTGCGGATGATGTCAAGCTGTTCTTCCAGTGTCATTGTGCATTGAGCTTGTTGAAGAGCTTTCCGGCGAGTTCAGCCATTTGGTCCATGCTGTCGTATTTCTGTGGTTCGGATGAGATGACGACCTTGTCTCCCGCGAAGCGCGGCAGGACATGCATGTGGCAATGCCAGACGGTTTGACCGGCGACGCTGCCGTTGTTGAGGAAGAGATTGAAGCCTTCCGCGTTGATGGTACGCATGAGGGCGACGCCGATTTTCGGCGCGATCTTGATGATGCGGTTGGCGTAGATTTCGTCGAGCGTGGTGATGCTGTTCTGATGATCTTTCGGGATGATGACGGTATGTCCGATGTTGAAGGGGGCGATGTCGAGAAAAGCGAGGATGAGGTCGTCTTCATAGACTTTGCAGCAGGGGATTTCGCCGCGGATGATTTTGCAGAATACGCATTCTTTCACAAGTGACATGATTTCACCTCGTTGGACTGGTTGTGACTAAAGGAAAACTGAAAAGGTTGAAACACCGTCATTTTGCGGTTGCGCGCAGTGATTTCGGTGCGACGGCGGTTTTGTATTCTTCGATGGCGTTGGCGATGGCCGTCGCCGTGAGCATCTGGCGTTGGCTGTGCGCGAGCGCCTGGCGGTCTCCCGCGTTGGTGAGGAAACCCATTTCGACGAGAATGCAGGGGGCGGCCGTGTCGGCTATGACCTTGAAACGTTTATGCCTTGCGCCACGATCCGACGATTTGATGGCGGAGACGAGGCGTTTCTGGATATGGTATGCAAGATACGCGTTTTCAAGATCATAGGCGTTTGCAGGACATGATTTCGGGGAGATTACCTTACTGTCCGAAGGGGCGGATCCGGCTGCCGTTGCGCAATATACTTCAATGCCGTCGATGGCGGGATTGGCCGTGGCGTTGCAATGGAGGCTGATATAAAGATCTGGCTTGATCTTGTTTGCTACGTTGACACGCTGGTCAAGCGTCGGAAAGATGTCGGATTGCCGTGTCATATAGACGGTATAGCCGCGTTTCCGTAGCAAGTCCGCGAGCCGCAGGGAGACTTGCAGATTGATATCCTTCTCTTTGACGACACCGCTCTGACAGCCGGGATCCTTTCCTCCATGGCCTGGGTCGATGACGATTTTTTTTACGACATGACGCGGGATGGTACCGGGGCGGAGGATTGGATCGATGACTTTCTGGAAATCAATGAGACTGAGGAGGACATGGCCTTGGTAGGTGCGGACGGAGAACGCAAGATACTGATCCGCCGTGTTGATGGTGGCGACGCGTCCGTCATTCGTGAAAACGAGCCGCGAGTATTTGGATGTTAGCGTGATAGTCTTCCCGCTGACGGCCATTTTGAGACCATAGAAACGCGCGACATCCTCCATGTAGAGGAATTGAACGCGGTCGAGGGAGATGACGCGGATGGCGTTCTGCCGTTTTGCGGTGGCCGGCTGCGCGAAGAGGGCGGTCTGCGCTGACATCAGGAGGCAGACCAGGATGACAATGGTGGTGCGGATGGTTTTCTGCATGCTCTCTTCGGTGTATATGGCTTGTTCGTAAGTGGTTATTTGACCATGTCCTCTGTGACGGTGATACTCGTGTTGCGGGAGCCTTTGTTCAGGTTGTACATCGTGTCAAGCATGATGTTCTCCATGATGGAGCGGAGGCCGCGTGCGCCCGTGCCGCGTTTGACGGCTAGATCCGCAATAGCTTCCAAGGCTTTCTGCTCGAACGTCAGATTGACGCCTTCCATGGCAAAAAGCTCCTGATACTGCTTGACGAGGGCGTTCTTCGGTTGCGTGAGAATGGCGACAAGATCGTCACGCTCCAGTTCGCGGAGATTGGCGATGACGGGAAGACGACCGATGAATTCGGGGATGAGACCGAATTTGAGGAGGTCTTCCGGCTCGACTTTGGCGAGCGTCTCGCCTGTCGTCTCGTCCATGGAAAGCTTGTCTTCATCGACCTTCTTTCCGAAGCCGAGCACCTTCTGGCCGAGGCGCCGTTTGATGATCTTGTCCAGGCCGACGAACGCGCCTGCGCAGATGAAGAGGATGTTCGTCGTATCGACATGGAGATACTCTTGTTGCGGATGCTTGCGGCCTCCTTTCGGGGGGACGTTGGAGACGGTGCCTTCCAATATTTTCAGCAAGGCCTGCTGGACGCCTTCGCCCGAAACATCTCGCGTGATGGAGACGTTGTCGTTTCGTTTGGCGATTTTATCGATTTCATCGACATAGATGATGCCGACCTGCGCTTTGTCGATGTTGAAATCGGCCGCCTGGACAAGGCGGAGGAGGATGTTTTCGACGTCGTCACCGACATATCCGGCCTCAGTCAATGTCGTGGCGTCCGCGATGGCGAACGGCACATCAAGCTTCTTTGCCAATGTCCTTGCCAGCAAGGTCTTGCCGCTTCCTGTCGGGCCTAGCAAGAGGATGTTGCTCTTTTCGATTTCGACATCGTTGTCCTTTTGTGTCTGTGCCAGATGGCGGAGCCTTTTATAATGGTTGTAAACGGCGACGGATAGGACTTTCTTGACTTGGTCCTGCCCGATGACATACTGGTCCAGATAGGCTTTCATTTCCGCGGGGGGGACGAGTTCGGGCACGTAGATGCGTTTGAGGTTGCGCTTCCCTTCCTGCGGGACGGTATCCTCCGCATGGATCATGGAACTGCAGATATCGATGCATTCGTTGCAGATGGCGACACTGCCATCTGGAGCGTGTATGAGCTGGACTTCCGAATTGGAACGTCCGCAGAAGTTGCAATATTGTTTTGATGACCTTGCCATGATGGAATAGGGCGGAATAAAAAAAGACTTTTCGGAAAGATGCCGCGGGCTTCATGCGCCTACGGCGTAAAACCATAAAACCCCACGTCCGGCCGGACGTGGGGACATGGGGGAACGTCAGCGTTTTGATTCGTTGGGGGGCAGGACTTGGTCAACGACGCCGTATTCCTGCGCCGCCGTCGCGGACATGAAGAAGTCGCGATCGGAGTCTTTTTTGATTTGGTCGGCCGGTTTGCCGATGTGTTTCGCGAGAATGTCGTAGAGCAACGTCTTGTAGTGCAGGAGTTCGTTGACTTGAATTTCGGCATCCGCCGCGGTGCCGCCAAAACCGCCGGAGGGCTGGTGAACCATGATGCGGGCGTTCGGCAGGGCGAAACGCTTGCCATGGGATCCCGCGGCCAAGAGGACGGCTCCCATGGAGGCGGCCTGTCCGATGCAGTAGGTACGCACGTCGCAGGACAGCATCTGCATCGTGTCGTAGATGGCAAGACCTGCCGTGACGGATCCGCCGGGGCTGTTGATGTAGAGGTCGATATCCTTCTTGGGGTCTTCGCTTTGCAGGAAGAGGAACTGGGCGACGACGGAGTTCGCGACACCATCGTCTATCTCAGTCCCCAGGAAGATGATGCGGTCTTTCAGCAACCGCGAGTAAATGTCGTAGGAGCGTTCGCCTTGGGCGGTTTGCTCGATGACGACCGGAATGTAATAGGATGAATTTTTGACTGACATGCTCTCCTCCATGGGGCGGGGTTGTCCGTTTAGGCGGACGATTGGTTATTTTTCGTCCTTGACGACGGTGACGTCTGCAAGGCTGATGATTTTGTCAAGGGTCTTCGTGAACATAATGGAGCTTCCGATGACTTCCATCTGGTGGTTGTCCTGCAGGGCCTTGAAGACCTGCTTGATGTTCTTCTTTTCGCGTTGTGCGATATCGGAGACGACGGGGAGAAGGTCGTTGAAGGTGACATCGACCTTTTCTTCCTTCGCGATTTTCGTGATGATGAATTCGCGTCTCAGGCTTGTGCGGGCCTGCGTGTCGGCCTGTTTGTCGAGATCGGCGGACATGGCGGTGATTTCATCATCTTTCTTACCGTGTTGTTTTTCACGATTTACGAGCTGCTCCTTGATGCGGGCGGTTTCGGACGCGAGGAGTTTATCCGGCAGCGGGAAGTCCGCGGCGGCGAGCAGGGTGTCCATCACCTGTGTGCGGAGCTTTTCGGCTTCGACCTGCTCCTTGCGGGCCTCCATGTTTTTCTTGAAGTTATCCTTGATCTGCTGCGCGGAATCCATCTTGTATTTTTTTGCGAACTCGTCGTTGAGTTCGGGAACGATGGCGTTGTGGACTTCATTCACCTTGATATGGTATTTGAAGGTTTTGCCGGCCAGTTCCGTGTTGTAGAAATCCTTCGGGAAGGTGATATCCGCGTCCTTTTCGTCTCCGGGGACAGCGCCGACAAGAATGGTGGAGGCGCCGGGGAGAAGCTCGGGCTCGCGGAGGACGAGCCATGAATTCTCGCCGTTCATAAGATAGTTGCACTTGTCCGAATAGGTTTCGCCTTCCGGAATCGTGGCCTTATAGTCAACTTTCAGCATGTCCTTCTGGGCTGCGGGCTTGCCAGTCTGCTGATAGTCTATGTTGTTCTCCAGGAACGTATTGATGGCGTCGTTCACTTCGTCTTCCGTGACGGATGTGTCCGCTTTGGTGAGGGCGAGCTTCTTATATTCCGGCATCGGGAATTCGGGCGCGGTTTCGATGTTGGCGGTGAAATCGAACGGTTCGCCGAGCTTCAGCTCGAGCTTGCAGTCCTTGTCCAGTTCGGGCTGGCCGATGGGATTGAGCTTTTCATCTTCAAGGGCTTTGCGCAAGGCCTTGTTGATGAGCTTGTCAATCGTTTCGGCTTCAAGTTCTTTTGCGTATCGCGAGATGATGATCGCCGAGGGCACTTTTCCGGCCCGGAAGCCCGGCAGGCGAATCTGGCTGTTCAATGTCCTGATGGCGTCATCATACACCTTCTGCACGGATTCGGCCGCGACCTGAATCTTGAGCGAACGGCTGCAGGGTGAGGTCTCTGTGATGGTGACGACGATGTTGAAGTTAGGCTTGTCCACGTCAACTCCTTGCGAATCAATCTGTTTTGGATTGCGCTGTTCAGCGCGCTTGCGTTGTGTCCTATTCAAGCCGAGAGGTCTCGACTTCAAAGATGGTAATTTGATACTATATTACTATTTGGGCATAATACCATAAAAAATTAAAATTTTTTGTTAAAGAATCTATCTTTTTGACGACGACGACATAACGACATGGGCAGCGTGTTTGACAGAAAAGACTGGGGCGTGGGCGACGCGGAATGGGATGACTGGCACTGGCAATTGCGGGAGTCATGGCGGACGGCGCAACGTGTAATGGACGCTCTTGGTCTTCGGGCAGATTCGGAGGTCTGCCGCCGTTATCCAATGCAGGCCACGCCATATTATCTCAGCTTGGCACAATCGCTGGGTGTCATGGATCCGATTCTCCGCCAATGTGTTGCGTCAGAAGAAGAGCTGCATGGGGGGATGCCGGATCCCTTTGGCGAAGAAGCCTACAGCCCTGTGCCGCGGCTTGTCCACCGTTATCCGGATCGCGCGTTGTTCATGACGACGAGCCGTTGCGCAACGCATTGTCGTCATTGCATGCGGAAGCGGAACTGGCAGTGCTTTGATGGAAAACCATCGGAAGACGTTCTGGTGGCGGCCGTTGACTATGTCTCAAAACACCGTGAAATCAGGGAGATATTGATTTCCGGCGGCGATCCGCTGACGCTTGATGACGACGACATCGCCCATGTGTTGAAGGCATTTGCGACGGTCGATCATCTGGAGATGTTGCGCATCGGCAGCCGCGTTCCCGTCGTGATGCCGCAGCGGTTGACGGATTCTCTGTGCGAAATACTTGGTGGTTGCGGGAAGACGGTCTGGCTGGCGGCCCATTTCAATCATCCGGCGGAACTGTCCGAAGAGTCGCGGCTAGCGGTGGAACGGTTGCTGCGGCATGGCGTGCCCGTCGTGAACCAAAGCGTTCTCTTGAAGGGCGTCAATGACGATGCGGAGACGCTACGCCTTCTGTTCACGGGACTTCTGAAGATGAAAGTGAAGCCGTACTATCTGTTCCACGGTGATCCGATTGAAGGGACGATGCATTTTCGGACGGGCGTGGAACGTGGCCTCGAATTGATGGCGGCGCTGCGCAACCGCGTCAGCGGCATGGCCATGCCCGCGTTTTCGTTCGATCTGCCGGAAAGCGGCGGCAAGATCCGTCTGGAGCCCGGCTGCGAATTGGAAAAAGCTGGTGATGGCTTTGCCTTCACCAGCTTTGAAGGACGGCGGATTATCTACAGGTAGATGTGGCTAGTATTCTAGGCTTCTAGCATTCTAGGCTACTAGCATTCTAGGCTTTTTCCCACCGCTTGCAGAATCTCCTCCACTGGCGCGAAGCGGCCTTTTCCGGGGGCTCCGCAGGCCAGACGGCCCTCGGCGGGGCCGACGAAGATGACGCCTCGTTTCTGCAACGTCTTGCAGTTCTGCTGCGTGGCGGGATGCTGCCACATGCGGAAATTCATCGCGGGCGCGACGATGACAGGGCCCGTGTGGGAGATATGATACGTCGAAAGCGCGTCGTCCGCAAGGCCCCACGCCATTTTTGCGAGAATGTTGGCGGTGGCGGGGGCGATGAGCAGTAGATCGGCCTGTTCAGCGAGATCGATGTGCTCCGGTTTCCAGTCTGGAGTTTCCCAAAGATCTGTCACGACGGGATTTCGGGAAATCGTGAAGAACGTTCGCGGCGTGACGAGCTGCATGGCGGATTTTGTCATGATGACATGGACGTCATGGCCCGCCTTGACGAGCTGCGAGCAGAGGTCGGCGCCTTTATAGGCGGCGATGGAGCCAGTGATGCCGAGAACGATGACTTTTTTCATGTCGTGATTTCCCAAGTGGTTTTCAGATAAAATGTTATGCTAGCCATGGCTCTTCCGTGCAGGTGGCCGTGCGGGCATGGGCGGCGGTCAAAATCGCGTCGAGGCGGTTGGCGGCCTGTTCGGCGATGTCGTTGACGACGATGTAGTCGTATTCGCGCCATGCGGCGAGTTCCTTGGCGGCGTTGCCGAGGCGTTTTTGGATGGATTCTTCCGTTTCAGTGCCGCGGCCGCGGAGACGCTGTTCGAGGGCTGCGAGCGACGGCGGCGCAAGGAAGACGGAAATGACGGACGGCCCCCATTCCGGTTCGGACAAAACGGATTTGCGGACGAGCCGCATGCCCTGCACGTCGATGTCGAGAATGATGTCTTGTCCATTGATAACACGTGGTTTGACTTCCTGCTTCAGTGTGCCGTAATAGTTGCCGTGGACTTCCGCCCATTCGAGAAAATCGCCCGCGTCGATGCGGCGTTTGAAATCATCGATGGTGAGAAAATGGTATGCGACGCCATCGACTTCGCCAGGCCGTGGGGCGCGTGTCGTGCAGGAGACGGAGAATTTGAGCTCCGTGTATTTCTTAAAAAGAAAAGAGCAGACGGTGGATTTTCCGACGCCGCTTGGGCCGGAGAGGATGATGGCGGTTCCGATGTTTTTCATGGTGCAGTTGGTGGTGGTAGGGTGTGAGGAAGCTCGAAACGGACTGTCCGTCCGTCAAACAATTTGATATTGGCTGAATTGGCATCTTCTATGAATTGAGCGGCTTGGGGAATGAATTCCTCCGGCATGCTGAAAAGGCCGTGGGCGGAATGGTCTTCCGTTTCGTACATTTTCACGTCGATGACGCGGAGGAGGCGGAGCCAATCTTCACGGTGTTCGTCGATGGCGAATTGCGCCAGACAGTAGTCGCCGTTGGTCTGATACCAACAACGGGCCTTGTAGATGGCGTGGCTGGCTTCGTCCCATTTGCCGGTGGCGGCCGCCGCCATGGCGTATTTATACCAATTGGATGCACGGTGTGGTGCGCGTTTGACGAGCAGGTTGGCTGCCTGCCATGCATTTTCCGCGGCATAGTCTTTCGGCATTGGCTTGAGCTGCAGCGTGCCTAGCCGCGGCAGCAACGTGTTCAGGCAGGGCTTGAAACGCATTTCGGCGGGGCCCAGCGAACGTGGTAGCTTGTCGTCGAGTTCTTTCAGAATACCGAACGGATTGCCGCCGGTTTCGCCGCGTTCGATCAGTTGGAATTCGTATTCGGCGGGAATCCGCAGGATCGGAATCAAGGCGATGCAGGCGAGAACGATGGCGGGAACACGCGTCCAGGGGGGGAGCCGTTTTGCGTCTTCAGCGGCGGTTGGCAGCGCAAGGCAGATGAACCAGCCGACGATAAAGAACGTGCCTGGAATGAGTTCGTTGAATTCGAACAACGTGTGAGTGGACCATGCGGCCAGTCCCGCGAGAACGGCTGGCAGGAGATCGGCGGACGGCGACGTGGCGTCCGAAAGTTTTCCTTTCAAAGCCAAAGCAAATGGGAAGAGCAGGGCGATGAACGCGGCGATGCCGCCGATGATGCCGCATTGGCCCATCATACCCAGCAGAAAGTTATGCGGATCACGTGTTTCTTCCGCTGGCAAAGGTTTGAGCCGCATGTAGTTAGGAAAGAATTCGCCGAGACCGAGGCCTGTCAGTGGACGCTCCTTGAACATCTGGACGCAGACTTTGTAGTAGTTCATGCGGGCGGAGGCGGATTTCGCTCCTTCGCGTTCTTTGCTGCGAGTCGCCACAAAAACGACGGCAACTATGGCGACGCCGGCCACGATGGGGAGCAACCACCGCCAGCGGAGCTTCTGGATGAACGGTTGGCACCAGATGAAAACAGCGACGCCGACGCAGAGGCCGATGGCGCCGCCGCGGCTGCCTGTCCAGAAGATTGTAATGGCGTACAGCAGGATGCCGCCGATGATGAAGACAGGGCGGCTGACGTTGACAGGCTGGAAATGACGGCTCCAACGGCTCAATACGACGACGGCCAGCGGGGCGACCAAAATGAGATGGGCCGCCAGCAGGTTGGGATCGATGAAAAATGCATAGATGCGTTTTTGCAACAGCTTCTGTTCCAACTGACTATCCAGCGGGATACCAGTTTTGGCGGCATTTTCGCGGAACATCTGCAGCATGCTGTCCAGACCGATGAAATGCTGATACCATCCGCAGAGGCAGAGGAGAAGGGAGGCTACCACGATGGATGAGAGCATGGAGGGCAGCAGCTTGTCGTCACTGTCGGCCGTCCATTTGACGGCGATGGCGAAGGCCAACGCCCCCGTGAAATGGAGGAGCCAGTTGCAGGCGTAGTCATATTCGGTCGTAACGCAGAGGCCGATCAGACCACCGATGAGAGGAAGCCCCCACAGGAGAGAGAGCGGAAGCCAACGGCTTCTTACGGGCGGGTGGTGAACGATGGCTGCTGCGAGCAACGCCACACCAGCGAAAACTGGCGCAAGCCACGCCGGCCACGACGGTGTCAGGCCGCTGACGAGCCATTCGAGCAGGCTGACCGGAAAGTTCGGCTGCTCCGTCCCGCTGGCGTAGCTTCCGAAGAGGAACGGTAGCAGGAAGGCGAAGGCGCAGAGATAGATTCGGAGGATTTTGCGCATTTTGTGGAGCTAAATGCTGAATGCCTTAAGCGAAGGCTTGAAAGGACGGAAGGGACGAAAAGGACGAAAGGGACGTTTTAATCTATGTATTTGGCCATAAGCCATAGGCCATAGGCCATAAGCCATAGGCCATAAGCCATAAGCCTACCAGAGGCTAAGCCTCTGGAGGAAGAGGATGTTTGACTTGCTTGTCCGGTGGCGGCATAGGGCGTTTGGGCGGATTCTTGTGCTGTTTCTGCTGCTGCCCGTTGTTGTTGCCGCCGTTGTTGTTATTGTTGTTATTGTTGTTGCGCGGACGGTTGTTGTGGTTGTTCTGATTGTTGTCGAAACGCCGCTGCTGGTTGTTGTTATTATTGTTATTGTTTTGCCGTTGCTGGTTATTGTTCTGCCCGTTGTTGTTGCGTGGACGTTGCTGCTGTTGCTGGCGGTTGCCGCCTTGTTGCCGTTGGAAGTTGGCGGAAGGCTCTTCTTCACGGAGAGATTCCAATTGGACGGCCTGCATGTCGTCCAGTTCATTTGTGTCAGCGGCATCATCCTCCGTCTGTTTCTGGCTGGCTTCCGCGCTGATTTCCTTGTAGATTTCGGCTTCGAACTGGAGGCAGCATTTCAATCGGCCGCAACAGCCTGAGATGTTCTGCGGATTCAGCGAAAGGCCTTGCTGTTTCGCCATTTTCACGTTGATGCTGTTGAAGCTGTTGAGGAATTTCGCGCAGCAGAACGGGCGGCCACATGTGCCGACACCGCCGAGAATGGACGCTTCGTCGCGCACACCGACCTGCCGCAATTCGACGCGCACTTTTAAAAGGCCTGAAAGATCGCGAAGGAGTTCGCGGAAATCAATTCGACCGTCTGCGGAGAATTGGAAGATGATCAGAGTCTTGTCAAAAGAGTAATGCGTCTGGATGAGTTTCATCTCAAGACCATGCGCCTTGATTCGTTCGAGCGTACGGTTGTGGGCGGTAAATGCTTGGACGTCATTGTCTTTTGCCTTTGCGATATCCTCTGGCGTGGCGATGCGAAGGATTACAGGTATTTTCTGGCCTTCGATATGGCGTCCTTTCGTGTTCAAGGCGCGCTGCCGTTCGAATTCCGCTTCGTCCTCTATGGGATCGCCGCAGATTTTCGAGACTTTCGCAAAGTCGAGATAACGTTCGCATTGGACGACAACTTTGTCGTTCAGTTTCAGACCGAGGCCGCATTCCGCGATGCTTTCGTATTCGAGGCCAGGGGCCACTTCGATTTTGTACAGTTGCTTCATTGTATATTATTTAAGGTAGTATGGTTTAGTTGACGGACATGGTTTTGAGGGAACGGTAGTCCGTCTTGCCAGTGCCGAGAACGGGAATCTCTTGAAGTTTGACGATTTGCTTGACGCTGTGGATGGCGGAGAAGCCTGCTTCGCGGATGGTGCGATTGACATCGTCACGGTCCAGATCAAGCGTCGTGAACAGCGTGATATCCGGATGTTCCTCCGTTCCAACGGATTCGACGGCGATGGCGAGTGATTCGTCCGCCGATTTGTATTTCCGTTGCAGGACTTCCTCGATGGCGGGGAGGGAGACCATTTCGCCGGCAATTTTGACGAAACGCTTCTTGCGTCCTTTGAAGGTAAGAAAGCCGTCCTCGTCCGCCGAGACGAGATCGCCAGTCTTGTAGAACTCTTTGCCATCGATGGTGACGAACGGCGACGGGCCGTCGAAGTTCATGTAGCCGCTGAAGACATTGGGGCCGCGGAGATAGAGCATGCCCGTCGTGTTCGGTGGGACAGGCTGGAGATCTTCGTCGCGAACGGTCCATTCTTCGCAGCCAATCGGTTTGCCAAGGGTGCCCTGTTTGGGATTGACGATCGGATTCAACGCGGCGATGGGGCCGCATTCCGTGATGCCGTAACCTTCCAGAACGGCGGCGGTCGGGCACTTCGAATGGATCAGATCATACGTGCTCTGCGGGCATTTCTCCGCACCCGTGATGGTCATTCTAAGTGATTGGACCTGTTCGATTGGCGCATTGCGGAAGATGCCCGCGATGAACGTCGGCGTGCCGACGCCCATGGTGACGCGGTAGGCTGCGACGATTCGCGCGAGCATGTCGCCTTCCGTCGGATTCGGATGGAAGACGAGGCGGCAGTTGGAGCAGGCCGAGATGATGAAATTGATCATGACACCGAAGGAATGGAACGGCGGAAGCATGCCGAGAATGCAGTCGTCCAACGTCATGTCGATGTGCTTCATGGCGTATTTGGCGTCGTTGATCAGATTCAGATGGGTGAGCGGGACGGCCTTCGGCAGGTTTTCGGAGCCGGAGGTGAAGAGGATGACGGCGGTGTCCTGTACGGGGGCGTTGCGGAGCGACGACCAGTTGAACTTGCTGGCCAGCAGGCATTTGATTTTTGTGAGGGTGGAGACGCTGGCGGCCAGTTCCTCCAGATAGATGAACATGTCCTTTATTTCCGCGAATTCCGTGCCGCGGCCTTCCAACTGCTCGATGACGACTGACGATGTCAGAATATGCTCGACGGCGGCGTTTTTGATGCAGTGGCGCATGTTGCGCAGACCGACTGTCCAGTTGATCATGACGGGAACTTTGTTCGCGAACAACGCCGCGTAATAGACGAGCACGACTGGCATGCAGGCGGGCATGAGAATGCCGATCCGTTCGCCCGGAATCTTCTCGATGGCGGATTTCAGGACCATGATGGCGAGCACCATCTTCTTGTAGGAGCAGACACCTTTGTTTTGGTCACCAAGTAGCACGCGGTTGGGGAATTTTGCGGCGTTTTTCAGAAAGACTTCCGTAACTTTCGTGCCATCTGGAACTTCCAGCGGCGTCTTGTCCGGCTTGATGAACCATTCGTTTGGAATGGGACGGAGCGGCTGGATGCCGTCGCTCTGGCCGATGGCGGCGATGAGCACGGATGCGACGGTGCGGAGGGTTTCCGGATTATTGACCTGATGGCCGAACGTCTCCTGTATCCACTGTTGCAAATCCGCGATCATCAACGAGTCTAGGCCAAGATTCGCGCCGAGCAGATCCGCGTCATGGATGATCTTGTTGGAGGTCATCTCATGGATTTTGGCATAAACGGTCTTGCGGACGTCATCTGGAACATCCGTCGTATTGATTTTCGGCGCGTAGTTTTCCGGCTCCGGCATGGTGCGCGGGCCACCTTTTTCCCACCAGTGGTAGGGGACGTAGAGATTTTGCGGCGCGTTTTCGTTGTAGAAGGCTTCCAGATAGCGATTGATGGTCTCCTTGTCAGCGTGTTTCGGGAAGTCGTCCGGGCAGTTGACGAGTTCGACGGTGACATCACGCCGCGGCATGAAGAACAAGAAGTTGGAGAGAAGCGCCTTAAGATTGCTGAGAATGGTTTCGGTGAACGTTGTCTGATAGCCTTTGGCGCGGCCGAAGGAGGAGCCCCAAAGGCCGCGTGTGCGGACGAGCACGATGCGGACTTCCGGATACAGTTCGAGAATTCGCTTCACGCCGCCGTTGGCGCGGAGGTCTTCAAAACGGCTGCGGTAGATGCGGCCGGCCGGATAGAGCAGGACGTTGTCGCCGTTGCGCAATGCATCGACGCAGTTCGTGATCTGTTTTTCAACTTTGTCGATGCCCGTCTTTCCGACGATGCCCAAGTCTGGTATTTCCAATATTCTAAGTTGTTTGCGGAGAAAGCGGAGCGGCGTCGTACGGACTTGCTTTTCCGTCGCGAGTGCGCGTGGTTTGAAATCCTTCACGAGCGTTGTGGAAACGATGACGGGATCCATGAGGCAGGGGTGGTTCGGCAGGAAGAGGATGCTTTTGTTGCCGAGCTTCTTGATGTCTTCAAGTCCTCTGACGTGGATTCTGTATCGAAGCCATATCGCGAATTTAGCGAAGATTCTAAGAAAAAACAATGCCATGATATGTGTCCTATATTACCCTTTCAATAATTTATGATATAAGGAGGGTCACGCTTCCGCATGACCGGTCCCGCAGGAGCGGGCCCCTCCCGTATTTTTGCCGGT
>JAFZIJ010000177.1 GCA_017554445.1 Victivallales bacterium | reverse complement strand
GCATTTTTCCGGATCGAAATCCGGAATTTTGGATGGTGTTCCCGAACACCTCTGAAACATGGATGATATGCGTATAAAAAGGTAATCAAGGACTTCTTAAAAGTCGTTTTCTCCCCAAAATGACTTTTGAGAGCCGCGTCTATGAATTATGAATTATGAATTATGAATTGAAAAAGGCAAGACCGTAGGTCTTTGACTGTCCGTGCCATGTATTCAGGCTTGACCGCCACAATCGCCTCGTCTGCGCCATATCCATAAAGCACGGCACAGGCGGGCAATCCATTTTCATGCGCTCCCAACACATCCAACGCATGATCACCGACCACGATCGTGTTCTCTCCACTCGCCTCCGGACAGATATCCAACGCATTGCGGATGATGATTGGTTTCCGACTCGTCTTCTCATCCATCGTCGCACCGCACACGGCATGGAAGTATTTCGCCATGTCGAAATGAGCCAAGATTCTCTCTACAAACAATTGCGGCTTGCTGGATGTCACAACTAGCTTGCATCCAAGTTGATGCAACTCAGCCAGTAATTCCGGAATGCCCTGATACGGCATATTTTCAAAAATCCCTTTGTCCCGAAAATATTCCCGAAACAACATAATGCCCTTTTCTGACTGTTCCGCTGTAAAACCATAATATTTTGCGTATGAATCAGATAGCGGTGGTCCAATGAACGGATAGAGCTCCTTGCGATCCGTCACATTGATGCCGAAATGCCGCAACGCGTACATGACGGAATTCGTGATGCCTTCGGCTGGATCCGTCAGCGTCCCATCCAAATCAAAAAAAACAAAATTTTTTGTTTTTTCGTGGTTCATTTTCTAACTATAACACTTTCTTCAAGCCAATTGACACCATCCGAAAACACCAGCGGATTTGCGCAACGGATCGCGTATTCCGGCCGTTCCGCCAGTGATTCCGACGCATCTGGCATTGCAAAACCAATCTGATACTTCCCTTCCGCCATGTCCGACGGTATGGTATCCGTTATCTCCAAAACCTGCCGTGTTCCGCCGCCGCGCCAACGACGGATATCCGTCACGAAATCAAACCGAATCTGACTCACCCGCCCTGTCAGCACAAGCTGCACAGGACGTGGATTTACTGGCGCTGAAAAACCATGGTTCCGCAAACTGATTCGTGCATGAAATTCTTTTCCCGCAACGACTTCCGAATCAACCTCCGCCTCTTCCAACACAATCCGATAGCCCAGATGGTCGCGAATGTATTCATAGTAGCTCCGCCAGACATGCCGTCCTTTTTCATCCGTGAAATAATCTTCCTTAAACGGCAAGTTCCTCTGCCACAAAAACATCGGATCGACCGGCACCCGCGCCCACACATCCATCGAATAACCGTCCTTCCCTTCGAAAAGCGAATTGCTGTGAACCATGCCGAACGTGTCGTAATGCCAGCGATTGAAATTAACCGCCGCATCCGCCGGCAGCGCCATGCCCGAAAGATCCCGCCAGAACAGTTCGCCGTCCATCGGCAGGAAATTCGATTCCTGCTCCAGATAGGCCATTTCCGCTTCTTTCGGCACGAGGCTGTCGCCACGATTGAACGTCCCGCCGTGGTTCGGCCCCGCCATGAATCCGTCGTTGAAATGACCGATCCGCGCGACGGGCATGCCTGAAAACGCATCCGCCTCCGATATCGGTTCCGTCCCATAGACGGCCATCTTCAAGGCGGGATAACGCATCATTGTGTAGCGGTCTTTCGGCAGGACCGACAGCACCGTATCCAGCAGTTCCCGCCTGAACGGCATGTCGTCCTGCAGCGCATAGCAGCTGTTGTGCCATTCGCCGAACTTCCCCACGAAGCCGCATTGCAGCACGTAAATCACGTCTTTGTTTCGCTGTAGCAACGGCGCCAGCTGGCGGATATGCTTCAGCGTCGTCTCCGCCGACGGCCCCGTCAACGTCGGCGACAGCTCATACGCAAACCGCAAGAGCAGTTTCACGCCCGCTGCGCGGACCTTTGCGAAAAACGCCTCAATGTCGTCCAACTTGCTCTGCGGCAAATCGCGTCCATCGTCGTAGCGGTTCAGAAAACAGTAGCTCTGCATGACGGTCACACCGTCATATGCGAGAAAGTCGATTTCATCCTGCCATTGCGCATGGCTGAATTCGACGCCGTCCAGACGATTCCCACGAATCAGATGCGGTACGCCGGGCACGTCAATATTCTGGAACACAGGCATTTCCGACCGTCCGTCCAGTTTGTTCCGCTTGCTATGGCACGAGCATGTTCCCGCGATTTCCCCTGGAATGCAGCTGAAATACATCTCCGTCCGAAAGCCGCGCTCCGGATTCCGAAGCCCCGCCCTGCCGTGCAAATCATCCGGCCGTATGCCGCGAAATTGTCGTTTCATGATCCTGCCTGTCATTTTACATCATTGTTTTTTGCTAATGTACCGTCAGACTATAGCTTTTCAATGAAGAAATTGAAAATAACCCACTTTAGGCTATTTTACATGGATGATAAAAACATCACCATGTTCGTTGTTCGCCATGCATTCATAAGAATATATGACGCATTTTGGACAATCACTCTTCTTTTGCGAAGAAATCCCCGCGTGAAGCGCATGGAAACCGCCAAGCAGACGGAGGCCATACCGATTCTTCTTCGCTCAAGATTCACATACTGACAATAACATCCTCAGAAACATGGCCGACGTCTGCGAGGCATTCTGTTTCTTCCGTGTTTTCTGTGGACCATTCCAAATTCGCGTTCATTCGTGTCCATTCGTGGTTTAAAACTATTAGATAAAACACTTAAGGAGAAAAAGCAATGCAGAAATTCACTCTCGCAAACCATGAAGACAGCCTCCTCCCAGACGGCAATTGGAAACTCGTCTGGAATGACGAATTCGACGGCACCGAACTCGACCGCACCAAATGGGACTTCCGTATGTCCATGATGGGCAAACGCCATTACGCCTGGTCCGACAAGACCGTCCATCTCGACGGCAACGGCAACGTCGTCTTTGACATCCTCATGGAGGACGGCCATCCCGTCAGTTCGCAACTCCAAACTGGCTACAATTTCATGGACGAACCTGTCCAGCAGACCACCTTCGGCTGCGACCACCTCCAGTGGCCCATCGGCAAGCTGAAGAAGAATCTCTTCACCCATCTGTACGGCTACTACGAATGCCGCTGCCGCCTCCAGCAGCGCCCAGAAGGCTGGTGGAGCGCCTTCTGGATGCAGTCGCCAATCATCGGCGCCAGTCTGGATCCCGCCGTGACCGGCACGGAGCTCGACATCATGGAATGCTTCAAAACCGGTGAAATCGTCGGCCACAACGCCTTCGCGGGCGGCTACGGACTCGACATGACGCGCGCCACCGCCGGCGGCGTCAAAGGCCTCGACCAGACTGTCTTCCACCGCTTCGGAATGCTTTGGGACAAGACCGGATACACGTTCTACATCGACGGCGTCGAAGACGGCCACATCTCCGAAAACGTCTCCCACACCCCTGAATTCATTCTCATCTCGACGGAAGTCAAAGGCTACCGCGGCAAATACCACTACCCCTGCAAAGTGTCCTACGACATCGTCGGACAGGACCAGTTCATCGTCGATTACGTCCGCGTATTCGACAAAATCGAAGCGTAAGTAACGATGGCGTCTCGCCGTCGAGTGTGGCGACGGCGTCCCGCCGTCGCATTACTCGCCAAAAAGGCGACATCTGTAGTACCCCCGCCCTTCATGGCGGGGCATAACAACGTCACTCCACCACTGCCGTCGCCCCGAAGCCTCTCGCCACGAGCGCGATGCGCATCGTCTTGTAGTCATACAGGCAGATCTGGTCATCGTGCAATTCGAACAATATGAAATCCCCAGGCAACTGGATGATGTTGCGGATGGTCCAGCTCAAAAACGGCATCTCCAAAGCTATCAACTTTTTGCCGTATGCCCATTCACGCCAAGCAAACCCGTATTGATCATAATCGAGTTTGCCTTCAGGCGCTTTCTCCCGCTCCATCAAGTACATGCCTTGCTGAGGCCAGAATCCTGTCTGGAAACGCACGTTGGAGTCATTCGCCGCCCCCAATGTCCTGCCAATCCACTGCCATTGATAATGACAATATACTCCCCGATCATCCGGAAGCTCCAGCAAGGCCTTGCCAGCCTCTGCGAAATTCGGCAGAACAGTGCCGATTCTAGGCTTTTTATATGTTCTCCTGTCATCGACAACGATGATTTTCAATGATGCCATCGTGTCTTCAGGACCGTCTGTCATGGCCACCAGTTTCGCCCTCACAGGTTCATGGATATTTATGTCCGGCTTGGCGATGGCGGTATCGTCATTCTGCCCGACATGCAGACGGTGGACGGCATCATCCGATTTCGCAAAATAATAGATACAAATGCTTTCAGGAAGCTTGATATCGGCCGCCTTCACGACGGTGCATCGTGTCAGCAACGTGCTGCTGCCGCATAGCAGATACCATCCCACCAACACCATATAGGAAATGGTTTGAACGACAAGCGATCCATTCAAAGCTTTTGTCCATTGTCTGTTCTTCCATCCGAAAATAAACATCACAAACGGATATTCTAACAATACACTAACCAACCAACAAGCGATAACCAACAGGCAAAGATAGCTTTTCGCATTTTCAATCGTCCATGGAATGACAAACTCGCTGAATATTTGCAACCCCAAGAAACCAATCCAAGCGGAAAAGAAATTGGCTAAAACCATTGCCTCGATGCATCTTCCTTTCCTCTCCAATTTGAACAGCTTGTAGAGCAATATCCCTTCCACAAGACCAATCAGCACATTGCCTCCGGTTAAATGAAGGAACTCCCCCCATATCAACGGCGTTCCCGCATTGGCCTGCGCGACACACGGCCACAGTAACAGAACCGCTACCATCATGACCAAGCTGTTTCGTCTGTTATTCTTCATTGCCCATCTCTTTTGTATCCACCAGAAACCAGCTGTTGTTTCTCATGAACATGACATGATCTCCAATTGACAGCATCTTGTATGTAAATGGAAGCCAGAGGAATGGAGACTTTTCAGGGGCTGAAATATTGACACAAAGCGGAAAGAAGTGGCCTTGAAACAACCAGCCGTTTTTCACAATGAACTGATCAATATACGGATAACTGGAATAAGGAGACCTGAAAGGCAGACGATAATGGTTGAATATTGTCTTGGGAGTCTGGGCAATCATGGTCAGCTCCTTTTTATCCACATCAATCTGATAAACAATACAGTTATAACGATTGGAATAGGATGAAAGCAACGGTCCTTCGCCTCCATCATATATGCCATAGAACCTGCCAAATGGAAGCTGAATGCAGCTTTTTAATCCAGATCCATCCGCATTGCATGTCCATATTTGCACAATGCTCTTCTCTTTTGAATTGGATTTGCTTTGCTGCATGGAGCTTCCCAGAAACATAAGACGGCCATCCGGAAGTAGTTGCAAACCTGATGCACGCCCTTTTCTATCCAGTTCCGACTGTACGTCCAACCGTTCCATATCGAATATTACCTGTCTGTCCTCCCCCTGCAAGTTCATGGATATCAAACTCGTATAACTTAAAATATACAATCTTTCGTTCGTCACGGCTATTTCAAAATCTCTGGTTTCGGGAATTTGGATCTTCGAAATGATGACGTTCGCTTTTCTATCCAAAACCCATAGGGATGACTGGTATCCAAACACGATGTACGACGGATTGCATGCCAACTGGCAACCATTCCGTATTCCGCCCAAATGAGGGGCTCGTCTCGGATACTCCGGCCCACTGTTTCTGTCCGACAAGTCAACAACTGAATCCAAAATGATATCGGCAGTTAAATCAGGATGCAGGGAGGCAATAAACATGCTATTAGGTTTCGTTTGAAATGGCCTGCTACCAATCCGTTCCAACAGCAACAAGATATTGTCGCCGTCACGGCATGCCTGATGGAGACCAATGTTGCCGGTTGTCTTGAGAAGTTCTGAATATCGGCCATATGTCAAATGCGCATTTTCATTGACGGCTTTGAAAAATTCCTCCTGGAGAGGCCTCAGGAGAGTATGCAAATCATTCGGATCGTTAATGTAAATCTTCTGCACAACTCCAGATGGTTGGACCTGTTCTCTGACCGAAACCACCCTGCCAGTCTCCCATATTGTCTGAGCCATCCATACCAGCAAGTTATAATATCCTTGATCCGTCATGTATTTCATGACATCTTGTTTAATCTGAGTAACATACGGCATCAGTTTCTTCATGCTTTCATCGCTGCCATGTGAGGAAGTGACTTCTTGAATGATATTCTCAACGTCTATGGTTTTTTTGTTTTTCGACGACAACGGCATCTCGTTTTTGAGGCATTCCAAGACGAAATCTTCCGACAGGCCATGTTTTCGTGCAACCGCAATGAAAGGACTTGATGTCAGGTAATAACGTTCATAGTCATGGCTGCCATCCTTGAAAAACGACGGGCTGTTTTTCCGCACATTGGTCAGAAATTGCCTGGCGAGCGCCTTGGCATCCTCCGGTTTCTCCGCAGCGATCGCTTTGATAAAGAAATCCAGCAAAAAACCCTCTTGTAATTCTTTTCCTGTATTTTTTTGAATTTTTGCTTGATACGTCATCAGTTTTTCAACCAACTTGTTCTCCTCCGCAAATTTCAAAAAATCTTCCTGACAAGCCGTGGACGTCAAAGCTTCCCATGGCAGTGGAAACAAATCCACTTTGTTCCCACAAATGCGTTTCTCGGCATTCTCCGGTTTCAGCCATGAATTCAGAGCTTGGAGATAATCGTTCATCCGTTCCTTTTCATCCACATAGAAACCATATTTATAATATAGATTAACAAGCGGAAAGACAGCATCGGACAAACTCTTGGTAAAACCTGTTGGATTCACTCTGTCATCTTTAAAAACAACCCGTTCTCCTTGCCGCAGAAAATCCTCCATGACATACGGCTTGTATTTGCGATAGAATCTATCCAAATCCACAAGATTCCTGCTCAATTCCTTGACGATTTCCTCATCTCCTCGCTCCTTGTGCCATTGAATTTTCGTTCGTAATTCGCCAACGGCACTCGCCATTCGCCAAATGGTCAAATGCGGAAGATAATCAACATGGATATCAGGGAAGTCACGTCTGAATTGGAACGCCAGCTCCCAAACGGAATTAGCCTTTTCGAGCCACTGTTCATTTTCTGGATAAGGCCCCAAATTATAAACAACCAATTCCTGATAACGGTAAACCGGATTGTCAGGATCAAGCGCCACGGCCGCCGCGAGCGCCCACGGATTCTTCCGGACACCAGATGAGTATTTAGACATCGTGTATGTATTGTACATCTTGAAAAATTTCGCTGCCTCCGCCTTGCGGTCCTTTCCTTCCGCCGCCATGTCGATGACTGCCTTGGCCAATGCCTGATTGAACTGGACGGCCAATTCCGCCGCCGTCTTCTCCGATGCCGTCAAGATGTCTTTGGCCTCCACCGCAAATTGTTTTTTGCCAGTCACATCCATGCAAATCACCTTGCAGTGGATTTCATCCGCACGGCCGCGTCCTTCAAATTCAATACCGACCAGATGGCCGGAACTGCTCAATTCATGGCTCTCTTCCGTCAACCGTCTTTCCGCCAGCACTTTGTCCAGCCTCTCCCGCTCCATCAGCTGAATCTCATTCTGCCGCAACAGGTTCTGTTCGAACAACTGCCGCCATTCCACGCATTTATTCTTCATGGGATTCATGACATTGACGAACCGCGTTTCCGTCATGGCCAAATAGCGGACGCCTTCCATCGTCGGCTTGACAGCCGCGCTTTGGACATCCCCCGCCATCCGAATCACATGTTCGTATGGATTGCCACGCCACGCCATGTCCATCAATCTGGCGCCGTTCTTCGCGTTGAACGACAGCACACGGCCACTCTTCTCCTTGCCGTTTTCCGACAGGACGACAAATACATCCGTATGCGGAAACTCTTTGGACAACGTCTCCCACGACAATTCCGCCAGTTTCCTTTCCTGCATGATCTTGTCGATTTCCCTGCGCTCAAGCAAAGTGAGTTCCTTCGATTCGGAAAGTTTCGCCTGCAGCAAATCAACCAGTTGCACAGGCGAGCCAAGCAACGCCACGTGAACTGGCTTTGCTTGCAACATCAACATCGACAACAGCATGCAAATGACAAGCAACTGTCTATTCATGAGCAATCTCCGTTATTCTCTCCGTGTTTTTCGCCGTATATTGACGACGGAAGCCGCTTCCTTGTCCTGTGCCGACGGCAGAAGCCGTCGGGCGAAGGCAAAGCCTCCGCAATCTTCTGAATCATGATATCCTTTTTATATATGACGCAGAAAAACCGTTTTTCTTATTGCGATGGAGCATTTTTCTACATCAAAACCTTCATGATTATTTCAAGATAAATCGGAAGACATCAGATGTGCTTTTGAGCAACACATGGCCGTCTGTCGCCGTCGGCATAGTCTTGATGTCGCCATTCTGCATTTCCGCAGATACGGAAACAACCTTCCGTCCACCAAACACGTTGTCCAAATCAACATCAATCTCAAACGGCGGAAGTCCCGGAGCGGGAACGACTTCCCAACCATCGTCCAGCTTGTTCAGACGGCAGTCACCGTCCGTTTTCAGTAGTCCGAAATCAAACGTCGGTCGCCCGGAATTCACATGGATGTTCAGCGGCGGCGGCTGTTTGGTCGGTTCAAGACGAAGCTCCTTGATGGCGCCGTCCGCCGTATGCTCCACATAGAGCGTTCCGATGTGGGCGGATGTCGCCACACGGTCGTTCAATTTCATCGGAACCAATTGCACCGCAGATGTATAGAGACCGACAAACATATCGTATTTCTCTTCCGTCATCTTCTCGCTGGCCCGAATGGCGCGTTTATCAACGACCTCACCATTCGCAGGCCATTGCGTCGGAAGGATATGCGACGTATGATCGTCCTGAAAGGCGATGTCGCCTTTCGCATTGCGGAAATGAACGAATGTCCGCCAATTATCCATCGTCGGCGTCTTGACCTTCCAATGAAGCTCGTATGACAAATTGCCATTTTGCGAAAGCGTCGGGCCGCCAAGCATGGGCTGCGCATCCGCGAACAAGGCGGCTTTGGCGCTCATGTAGTCAGAACGCACGTTACAGTAAAGACTTGTGGCCGTCTTCGAATATTCACGGAACTGCCCGTCTACGACTTCCAACGCCACCACGCCGCCATCGCCGAATTCCGCATAGTAACCGTATTGCGGCAACGTGTGGCCATTGATTGTCCAATCCGTCTCGCCACGATTCACCCATATCCGCGCCCCATTGTCCCATTCGACAAACTGCCGATGAATATCACCACCGACGAATTCATGACGCGTCATCCTGCGCCCTGCGATGAAGCGAATGAAATCCTGCCCAAGCCAGTAAGTACGAACCGCTTGGAAGCCCCAGTCGCCGACATCGACCATCAGGCTATGCCCCGCCAACAGCACGGCGGACAGATAGTCGTCCGAACCGCTGCCATGCTCCTCCCGCGTCCACTGACCGTTTCCTTGGTAGCGGGTGGAATAGCCTACGCCTTGCCATGCGAAACGGCTGTGGTTGACGGCGTCGTTCCATGGAACACGCTCCCAACTCTCGCAGGGGAAGCGATTTGTGAAACCGCTTTTACCGCCGATGGCCAGCCATTGGCAGTCCGCTCCAGCCAAATAACCGATCAATTGATCGGCCCCCGCTTCGGAAGTCGTCGTCGTGTCTTCACCAAGAATGGCGCGGATTTCGTTGAAAATGTCCCGCCACGCCTGCCGCGTATCCGTCGCGGAATGGAAATTGCCGTCGTCATCGTAATATTCAATACAACTGACGGATGTCAGGACATCGACGAATGAATGCGTCGGCTTGATCGACTTGCGCATTTCCGTATAGTTCCGCCGGACAAAGGGATGCGTCGCATCCGGACGGAACCACATGGCCTGCGCATCACGTCCTTTGTTGTACCATCCCTTGGCGGGATCACCGTCTTTCTGCCAGAAGAATGTGCGTTTGATGGAAAAATCATCTGCGTCCGGATAGAAATCCGTGCAGTTGTCATGAAGCCCCCAAAGGATGCCGTTTTCGTCGCAGAGTTTTCCGATGGCCTGCAATTCTTCTATGCTGCCGACCTTCGGATTCGGCGGCCAAATGTCTGGCAGGCGGTAGTCGTAGCCCCACCGCTGCCAGTTGTGCATTGTCAGGACGCTGTCTGTCAAACCATATTTGACCGCCGTTTTCATGTTGGACAGGATGCTGGCGAACGAACCGCCCCAGATGTCGAACAGCATGCGGCCTGCCAACCGTTTGAACGTCGGCGCGGCTTGTTTGTCCGTCAAATCCTGATAGCGGATCGCCGCCTGAAATGCCGTCTCGGCGGAAATAACAGTGAATGTACAGTTGTCGGAAGTAACTGGTGTGCAACAATTTTCTTCTGATTTCACCAATAGGATGGAAGGCGGGTTATCGACGGCGACCAAAACGGCTGGCCCTTTGCCGAATTCCATGCCGATATGCGACGACGCGAAATTATGGCCGCCGAAACCTAGACGGACATCGCCTGGCTTGCGGATGATGTAACCATGTCCGTAGTAGAGTTTTTCGACGCTGTCACGCCACCCGCCGAGCCACACTCTCGATATCCGCATGCCGTTGCAGCTCAACTGGTATTTCATTCCGTCATGCACGGGAATGCGGCGAATTTCGAAAACTGCCGTTTTTCCTTCTCGTTCAATATGATAGCGATGAATGAGGACTGCTCCATCCGTCAATTCTTCGAGTTTGGAAAAGGACAGCCTTGACTTGCCGTCCTTCAAGGTAAGGTTATCCAATTCAACATCAAAGCCATGGAAGGCCGCATTCTCCGCCACGGTGTTCCAGTCACTCAACATGCCGGCGATGTTTGTGATTTTTTGCGTCTTGGTGTCACCCGCATGAAGCACAGGCTCCCCCCAGTAGTTGCCGTCCGTATAGACGTTTTTATTCGGTCCAGGATGAGATTCCAGCCGCAGAAGTATCGTTTTTCCAGCGAATTCGGACAAATCGGCCTGCCCTGCCACCCACTTCTTGCTGTCCGTGAAATTGGAATAAAGGCACTTTGGCTCCGCGCCATCGGCAGTAGCCCACACACGATAGAGCACACCATCGCTCGCCGTTTCATCTGGCCTGTTCATACGTTCCGCATGATGGAACGTCAGCGTCAAAGGCTTCTGGTCAGGCAATTTAATGCGAAAATCGCAGCAGACAGGACCGCAGTCGAACGGCTGTCCGGGGCGATCCCGATACGGTGGATGCATGACGATGGCGTTGCGCGAAACACCGTCGCACGTCGCGTTCGAAAACAAGACATGCGCACGTGAAACCTTGTCGTTGCCTGTCCAACCGACGGATCGATAATGCCATGGCTCGTCGAAAAATTGCCACGCGACACGCACAAAATCACGTTTGTCCAACAACTTAAGGGTGCTGTCTTTTTCCAATAAAAGGACTGGCATTTCAGGCGGTTCGTCATACAAGACCGCCGCTTTTTTGATATCGACGGAAAAGATGCGAACCGCATTCAGAACGCAGTCCTCCTGCCCATAAATATGTGCTTGGACATGAACAGGATACGGCATCGAATAGACTTTCGGGCCGGAAACAAGTTTGAAGACGATATCGACATTTTGTTTCGCAGGAATATCAATCTCCCGCTCCGCTTCGCCATCGACTTTCCAATCATCCGCAAGTTTATGGACTTTCACAGTGGCGCTGACAGGCAACGGCGATTTGTTGGCAACCGTCACCGTCACATCAAACGGCCTCGATGGATCATTGACAACGGCGATTTCAGCGATATCAAGGCCATAAGCCCCTTGCTTTACGCTATATCCATTCCAACCAAACGCCGCCTGAAGCAGACATAGAACCGTCAAAGCAATAATCCGTCGCATCCCATCTGTCCTTATTTATAATAGTCGTTTGTTTTTTGTTTTTTCACGCCGCTTTTATCAACGGCGTTCAGAAACGGATGACAGTCACGGCCCAATGATAACAACTTGTCTATGGACAGTCACATCCTTTGGAATCAAACTTGTATTCCCCAAGAATCTCCATGCTTTCATCTGTCGCTTTCAAGCAGGTCACACGATAGGTCTCGCCGCCTTTCGGAACGGTGATGACGACATGCGCGCCCATCCCTTTCACTTCTGGCGCAATGTCTTGCACATACGCCTTGTCTGCGGCGGATTCGCAACGTTCCTTCGGGAAAACTGTTGGGAAATGCATCCGCGGGCCTGGATACAGATTTCGGTCGGACAAACGATCCATAACATGATCCAGCGTATGCAGCTGATCCCAAATACATGCCAGCCAAATACGTGCGGACAAAGCAGTTACGATCTTCGCAGGCATGGAATTATGGCCATGGTGGTTGATTTTAGCCGCATCGACTTTCGGCAGTTCAGCCGCCAATGCATCTTCGATTTCCAACACTTGCCCATCGGCGGTCGGCACTTTGTCTGAAAAATCTCCAGCCGTAAACAAGGAGAATTTTCCATAGCGGATGATCATGCCAAGGCTCATGCCGTTTTCGTTAAGGCCACCCGGCATTTTCAATTTCTCTTCATACAAGTTCTTGATGCTTCCATCTTTACAAAGAATCTTGCCGTTGACTGTGATATTCGTGATTTCAAAATCCTTCACGGTTTCCGGAGAATGCAACGGAACGATTTGATCCTTCGCGCCAAGGCGGAATTTTTCAATCTCCAGTCCGTCGCGCCGATGCAACGCCTTGTAGAGGCGCGTCATATGATCAAGCTCTTCTGCTGGAATCGCTCCTGGCTTTGGATCGTCATAAAATGGCCAGCCGCGATCTATCGCCTTTCCGAATGCAAGTTGTTCAGCTGCAAGTGCGAAACCGCTTCGATAACATCCTGGAAGCCCTCTCCGTTCATGATTTGTGCAGACCCATTCACCTATACCGCTATGGTCCGAATGGAAATGCGACAGCACCATATAGTCAATCAGCGGCAAATCATTTTTCGTCTGATATCCTTCTGGCAGAACGCGTTTGATATAACGCGCAATCCAGTCACCAGCCAGTCGGCCGGGATTCGGCAGAACGGGAACCGCGTAGTTGAGTCGCGTGATGGCGGGATGGTCGCCGCAATCCAACAGCATCGTCGTCCCGTCTGGGAAAATATGCAGAATGGCCTCCGCCACGCCTGTGCAGATGAAATGAATCTGGTATTCGCCTTCCTGCCAGCCACGCCAGATCTTGCCAACTTCGCTTAAGATATGTTCATCCATTTTTCCGTTCCGTTATGATGTTGTGTTTTATATTAATAACAGTCAATCAGAAGAATGTAGCACATGAATAATATTTTTCTTCTCAAGAGCAAAAGTTTGTCGTTAATTCATGGCTGTTTTTCATCTTCATATAGGTTTGTAATCATATTTCCGTTGCAAATGTCATGTGTTTTTAATAATCTACAAGAACATGTAATTCTATCAGCTGGGTCTGCCATTGAAAACAGAAGCCGTCAGAGTCCGTTTATTGCTTGCAAAAAAAAATCAATACATTATTTTAATGGGCATCTTAACTCCTTTGGACTGCTTATTTTCGACATGCCATTCAAAAGATGGTTGAAACATATTCCAAACAGCTAGAAGATTATGAAGATATTTCTTTGTAAAATCATTAGAATTCATTTTATTCTTCTAACTTTTTCAAGCCTGTTTCTTTGTTCCATCTGCATATTCCGCATGCGAAAAAATGACAGACATCGTACCAATACCATACTCACTACGGATATTTGCAAAATGAATGCGGACTTTGTGTTGTGTATAGCCAACAAAACACGCAAAGCCAACAAGTTCCAGTGTTCGTCAACATTCCACATCTGTGGACTTCACCATAATTTCTCACAATGGGATTTTGCAAATATTGATCTAATGCCAAATGTCTCGACACGCTTGATAGTCGTAAGTTAGCGGAGTGTGAGTAGATGGGAAATGAATTACCAGTTTTGGCTGATGCAAGTGTCTGCAATAGATGCGCGGCGTGTGCTGCCGTGTGTCCAGTCAAGGCGATTCAAATGATGCCTGATGACCAGGGATTCACATATCCAAAGGTAGATGAAGGACATTGCCTTAGTTGCGGGAAATGCGTCAGGACATGTCCTGTATTGACGCCACCGTCACCACAGTCGGTACAGGAGGCATGGGGGGCGGTCACAAATCGGAAGGAGGAACTCATGCGAAGTTCTTCTGGCGGTATTTTTCAACTTCTTGCGTCCAAAGTGTTGACTTGTGGCGGTGTGGTTTTTGGTGCCAAGTTTGATTCCGATTTCAATGTGGTGCTGGATTGTTGTGAAGAAATAAGCGAACTATCTAAATTCCAAGGATCTAAATATGTCCTATGCAGTGAGAACGGGGCTTATTTAAAGGCTTTGGAGTATTTGAAGGCTGGGCGCGAAGTGCTGTTTTCTGGTACGCCATGCCAATTGGCTGCTTTGAAAAATGTGTTGGGTAATACAGCCTACAGCGGAAAACTATTGACGGT
The DNA here is from genome assembly GCA_017554445.1 of Victivallales bacterium. Taxonomy (GTDB): domain Bacteria; phylum Verrucomicrobiota; class Lentisphaeria; order Oligosphaerales; family Oligosphaeraceae; genus UBA1407. The sequence goes on along the minus strand of JAFZIJ010000177.1, from coordinate 1,874 downwards.
CGGCTGTGTGTGTCATGGTGTTCCCAGTCCTAAAGTCTGGCAAAAATACCTTCATGAGCGTATGGAAGTTTCGGGGAGCGATAAGATTATAGGGATTAATTGTCGTGACAAATGCTTGAGTTGGTATGATTATTCAATGTCAATCCTTTTCTCCGAAGGAAAAAAATATACTTGTATCTATAAGCATGATCCATTTTTGCGCGGATTTCTTCAGCATTTATATCTCAATCCTGCGTGTTTTCACTGTCGTTTTAAAAATCCACATTGGACTCAAGACATTACTCTGGCGGATTTCTGGAAAGTTAAAAAGTTTTTGCCTCAGCTGTTTGATGAGAAAGGCGGTGTGTCTTTGGTGTTGATCCATTCAACAGCAGGAAAACAATTAATGGAAAGTATTGTTGATGAGATGAAATGTTTCGAAGTGCCAGTAGAAAAAACAATGGCTTCTAATCCAGCATCGATGAATTCTGCGAAAAATGCTCCCTATAGAAAGGCATTCTGGCAAGATTATAGCAAATATCCGTTGCTTAAGCTTCTTCATTGGTATAATTATCCAAACTGGTGGAAATCATTGATTAATTTATTTCCAAATTGGCGTCATATCCATATCAATAATATAATAGTGCCAAGCAACCATCCACAAGAAAATCATTAGATTCTGCCATAGATAATTCCAGTCAAATTTTTTCTCAACAAATGAAAATCGGCATTCTTACATTACCGTTGCATTCAAATTATGGTGGCATTCTTCAGAATTACGCTCTTCAGCAGGCGCTTCATTCTCTAGGGCATGAAGCCATTACATTGAATCTGCCGTTTCCTCCAGACAAGAAAAGTAAATCGCAGAAATCATTGGAGCAAGAGCAATTGCGCTTAACAAAAATCCAAATATTCATGGAGAAATATATCAAACGAACAAGTTGTTTGCAGTGGCCTTTTTCCTTTGAACAAATCAAAGGGCTTGGTTTGAATGGCTATATCGTTGGTAGCGACCAAGTTTGGCGGCCAACATTTTCCAAGCGAAAATTTCTGAAAGCGATGTTTCTTGATTTTCTACCTGATGATTGCAATGTCGTTCGTCTTGTCTATGGAGCATCCTTTGGATCTGTACGCTGGTCTTTGGGAAGAAAATTTGTTTATAGAATGGTTTTGTCACGATATGCGAGAAAATTCGCACATATTTCTGTTAGGGAAGAGATTGGAGCGGAGTATTGTAAGCGTTATCTAGGCCAAAAAGAAACTCCAATTGTTCTTGATCCCGTGATGTTGTTACAGGCGAAGGACTATTCGGAAAAATTGCATTTGACAGAATCACCCGCAAGAAATCTCATGTGCTATATCCTTGATCCGACAGCGGCCAAGACGGCATTCATTGAGTTAATCAGTAAACATTTAGACTTAAAGACAGCAGTTTCTTTTGGCAGTTATGATTCCACTGAAGACGTAATGCCATCGCCTGTTGATTGGTTAAATGGCTTTAAAAATGCAGAATTTGTCATTACCGATTCTTTTCATGGAACCGTCCTATCCATTCTTTTTGGTAAACCATTCATCGTTTTTGCCAACGAGGCACGAGGCCTTGAACGTTTTTACACATTATTGCGTCCATTGAATTTGGAATCCCGCCTGCTGACTCTCCATGGTGAAAACTATGAACTGCCACAGGGATTTGAATATGCCGTTGACTACCATCAGGCAAATGGTATTTTGGAGGAATTCCGCAGAAAATCCATGGACTTTCTAGCTTCATATTTGACATAAAACTACAATAGACAGCACATAGCATGGGGCGCGCGGCATGGAGACGCGCGGCATGGAGATGCGCGGGCTCCGCCCCGCGCAAAAAGCATGGAGACGCCCCGGCTCCGCCCGGG
>JAFZIJ010000176.1 GCA_017554445.1 Victivallales bacterium | reverse complement strand
GTCATCGTCGTCGTCGTCGTCGGACAGTTCGAGTTGGCTCATTCTTTTTTTTTGTACGGTTTGTGTCCAGGAAGCCGGCCTCCACATTATAGAAGCGGAGTTCGAGACGTTCCATCTGGTTGTCCGGATGGTTGATGACAACGGCGTTGCTGTCAATCTTCAGTTTGACACCAGTAACGAGAGCAATGTACTGAAGGATGGTCGCCAGAGAGGCGTTGCTCATTTCCATGTTGACCGGTTGGTCGGAGAAGTCTTCCAGAGCGGAGGGAGCTTGCGGTCCCATGGTATCGAAGCCGCCGCCAGCTGGCATACCCATGTTACTCATGTTCATGCCGCCGTCACCGTCTTCTCCCATGCCGCCCATGCCGCCGCCCATGCCGCCGCCAGGCATTCCCATGCCCATGCCGCCGCCCATGCCGCCGTCCATGCTCATGCCGCCACCCATGCCGGGTTCCATGCTCATGCCCATGCCCATGTCTTCACCAGACATTCCGCCGGACATGCCCATGTTGCCAGCCGCAGCCATATTGGGCTGGATGCGTTTCAGCTGGATAACGAAGTTGATGCCTTCGCCGCCATTGGTATCATACTGTTTGGCTTTCTGGCGAATCTTCTCCAAAACATCAATCAGAGGTTCGTCCTGAATCTTGAATTCGGGGAAGATGATATTGTCCAGACGGTTCTGGAGACTGGCGTCGTCAGAGTTCTTCTTGAGCGCGCGGGCACTGAGGTCACCGCTCGGGCCAGCGAGCAACGGGGTAACCGGTTCGGCCCACTTCCAGCGGACTTCCGCCAGACGTTCATGGAAAATCTGCTCGCGGCGTTCATCCGCGATCTTTTTCAATTCATCGCTGATGCGCTGCAGGTAGCGGATAGCGGTCAAGTTGTACGGATCGGCGATCAGCACGGTTTCAAAGCTGTCGCGGGCATCCGCGTAACGACCGTTCTTCATGAGAACGATACCAGCGTCAATTTTGACACGGATGTCGAATTCGTTCTGCTTGGTATCGGGCATGATGTTCTCAAGGGTGGTCTCCTGCTTGAATTCCAGAGTATCCTTTTCCTTGATGAAAGCTTCGCGCATTTTATCGATCTGCTCTTCACGGCTCGGATCGATTTCAACAGCGAGATTCAATTTAGCGATAGCTTCGTCAACATCCTTGGCGTCAACGAGTTTCTTGGCTTCGACGATGATGTGCTTCGCCCAGTCAACATGGAGATCAGCGCGGAGAGCGTCAATCGTCGCAAGTTTTTTGCTGACTTTGTCAGCGGTGCTGACTGCACGACCAAACTGCTCGGAAATTTCTTCCAAAGACTTCTTGCTGGCTTCCAGTTGTTCATCCGCCTGCTCGTATTCACCTTTCTTATAAAGGTCACGGCCGAGGATATACTGCTCATCAGCGTTTTTGAAGAGTTCGTCACGGCGGGTACGCTCACGAACGGTCAGAGCCATGCCGTCATATTTGATGCGCTGCTTTTCGAGGCCGGCGATGGTTTCGTTGATATCTTTGACATCCTTCAGAAGCATGCGGGCCTTGCTCAGCTTTTCCAACGTGTCGTTGATCTTGACAAGGACTTTACCGGCGTGTTCAGCACGCGCGAGTTCCGCTTCTTCCGCAGTCTGGGTGGCATCAACGGCACCATTTTCCGCGGCGATGGTCGCCTCGACATCCTGTGCGAGCTTCATACCCCATGCCTTGTAGATATCGCCCTTCAAGGCGTGAAGGCTGGCGGCCGATTCGCGGACTTTCTTTTCGAGAGGATCGCCGATTTTCAGCTTGTCAATAATACCTTTGAGAATTTCTTCCGCCTCGTCACAGTTGGCCATTGCCTTTTCATAGTCTCCGGCCTCCAGAAGTTTCAAAGCGTTTTCCTGCTCTGTGATGATTTTTAAGAATTGTTCGTTCCCAGCGTCTGCTTTGGCGACCTGCGCAAAAGCATTGAAACCTGAGATACCAAACACGAACAATGCCAGCATCAATCCTACGACACGCGTCATTTTCTTTCCATTTAACTGTTTCGTTCTCATGGAGTTGTCTCCGTCCGGATTTTTTGTCCGTCACACCGTTTTAGGCATCCGGACTTGCCATTTACTTGTTTTTGTTATGTTATTTGATTTTTTTTCTATCTTTTAGACACCGCATACGTGGTGTCAGACCACAATATTGCAACGGAAGCCCAATGGTTTTGCCCTGATGAGCCTTCGCAATTTCCACTGAGACGACAATTCCCATTGCGCCTCAGTGAAAATATGGCTTTTCCATTCGAGAGGAAATTATGTGTTCTCGCACATAAAACCTTTTAATCTATATTAATCTCTAGCAATTGCAACAAAAAAGTGTTTTTTTCATTGAATCAACTTGAAAAAATCTACGACTAAAGGGTAACGTTGTCTCCTTTTTTATCTTGACATCATGGGGCCGGGATTCATCATGCCAGGATTCATCATCATGCCTGGATTCATGCCGCCATCCGGATCCATCATCATGTTATTGTTCATCATTCTGGGTACTGCGAAGTCGACATTCGCATCAAACAACGGAACTGTCACACGCTTATCCTTGTCCGTCGTTTCGTATTTCGAGCTTTCGATTTTCACGATTACGACTTCGGAGCCATCTTCGTTGGCTTTTTCAAGGCGATACAACTCTTTATATTTCGGCTCCTTTTCTTTCGCCCGCTGTAAAGGCGGAAGGTTTTCACCGACTTTCTTGACAAATGAATATTTCGCCAGAACGGCCTGAGCGTTATTACGCACTCTGCCATACGGCGGATTCAGATAGACAAAACGAACTTGAATGACTTTCTCCTTCACCGTTTCGTCCGGATACAGTTTATAAACTTCTGAAGCATCCTTCGCGGAGACTAATTCGATGAACGGCGTCTTTTCGCCATCTCTGTTTTCATAACCAGCCTTCGTGACACGATACGCGCCTTCGGCCGCCGAACCGGGCCTGATGACACCGTTTATCTTGACATTACGGTTCATGGAACGTTTCGGATCAGGGAAGAAACGAGCTTCCGGTCCCTGTTTGGGCAGACGAATGCCAATATCCCAGTTGGCAGGATCCTCGCTGCCATTTTGATCGATTGAGCGTAACTGGATCTTCAAATCGTTCTGGATAACGCCGACGACACGGAGCAATCCCACGAGTTCTGGCCAGACAGCAGGATCTTCCATCAGCTTTCCGGTCTTCAGTTCATCATCACCAGACGCACGACCGTATCTGTATTCCTCTACATTAAGGAATCCGTCATTGTCATAATCCTGACGAGCATCCAGCGGGTTCTTAGGATCCAAGAAGCGGTATTTCCGTTCGATAAAATCAGGAATACCGTCGCCGTCTTCGTCTTCCTCTTCACCGTCGCCGATGGAGATCGGGGGCTGTTCTGTACCGCAGAACGGGCACTTGTTTTCCGTAATTAAAATAATGGCGCGACATTTGTCCTCGACGCAACTGATATAATCATTCGGAATGACCAAAGAGCCCTGCTGACGAATAGGCTTGTCGTCAATGACACCATCGTCGGAACGCTTGTAAACGGGGCGTCCGGTCTTCTGGTCCTTTGCAGAACCGATGAAAGAGAAGAAACGGCGCGCATCACGAATCGTACTCGGCGCCTTGGCGAAGACTTCAGGCGTCAGACTGGCTACAAGTTCGCCTTGGTCAACGGAACGCTGCGACTTGCGGACGTCCGTCTCCAACTGGCTTTTAGTCCGGTCATACCCTTGAGCGACCAGCAACAAACTGAGAATCAAGAACAGGAGGCTAGCCCCCAATATCATTTTTTCGTAGTGTCTAGAGATAAAATCCATGGTGGGCACCTCAATTGTTTTCTGCCATGGGGTTGAATTCAATCAGGTCAAAACGAATTGTCATCGTCACGTCTTTCTGTGCGTCGAAAACTCGTAAATCCCTACGGGTCAAAGGAATCAGATCATACGGGTCCAAACCGCCCGTGCCTTCCCCCATCATATCAGCACCGCTCATGCCGGGGTTCATCATGCCAGGGC
>JAFZIJ010000175.1 GCA_017554445.1 Victivallales bacterium | reverse complement strand
CTGCTTGTCGTCGCCTGCGGCGTCCGTCAGGACGACTTTGCGGTAGGCTGTTTTGCCACTCCGCTCGTCCGCAAGACAGTCAGACCATTTACGATATTGGAACCACTCCTTCTTAAAGCCGCGTGACTCCTCCGTCGGGTTCAGAATGACCTGACAACTGAAAACGTATGGCTCCTGCGACTGGTCTATGTATTTCTGGATGCTCAAGGATTCGGGGAATATGGAGCGGCCGCATGACAGGATGCCGGAGACGATGACGCAATCATACTCGCGCATGTTCTCAAGCGCCGTCGTCGGATCGTCGTGGGAGAATCGCGTTCCGATGTACATGACGACGCCTTTTTTCGGGCTGGCCAGCAGGTATTCGATCCCCGCCATGTCCTTTTTGACGGCCAGAACCTTTTCGGGGCTTGTGACGGAGCGCTCATCCCAGAAGTCGTCGCCGATGATTACGTCGTAGTGCTGCGACGTGCCGCCTTTGGAGCTTCCCACGCCTGCCGCCGTGATGGTGTTCTCGGCCTGCATCTTGCGTCTCGCGGGCGTCCGCCATCCCGTCGTGGAGCCTTCGTCGGCCGCTTTTTTCGGATGGTGTTCGGGGAACAGCTCGTAGAATTTCTCGTTGCCGATGAAATGGTTCTTGACCTCCTGCACCTTCTTGGCTGCATTGTCGGCGGCGTTGCTTTTGTAGAGGATGGCGATGTCCGGATTGCGGATGATAAGCTGCACGCAGAACGTGACGCCCATGAACGTCGTCTTGAAGCAGTCTCGCGCGAACTCGCGCAGGCCGCGATATCCGGGCCCCACGCGGGAGGGCGATATGGTGTTGGCCATGAAATAGTGCAAGTGGAAAACTGCATCCGTGTAGCCAAGCCAGTATTTGCCGAGATAGTACGCGTCAACCTTGCACAACTCGCGCTCGAACTCTGCGGCCGCCTCGACGGCGCTTTTTTGCGGATTGGCGGCGATCCAGCCCTCGCGGGCGGCCGCGATTTTTTTTAGATATTGCGATTCCGCACGTATGTTGGCGATTTCAAGCTCCTGAATGTCGGCGATTTTTGAAAAATCTATGTCCTCGCCGGTCTCCGTGTCCGTCCATATCTGGGAAAAATTGCGATACAGCAGCTGTGGACGCCATCGATCAATGAACGTCCCGATTTCATCATGGCTGTAGCTCTGGTTTTCTCCCATTTTTTTCTAAAAAATTTTTCTGAAATTTTTCTAAAAATTTTCCCAGAAAAAAATCTGGAAAAAATCTGTCGCATTGGCTCGTCCAGCCAAACTCTAAACCGTTCCGTCTCGGACGGTCGGCACCAGCACCCCCTCCCGACCGCCAAAAATGGCCTCTCCGAGCCCTCCCGACGCACCGAAAACGACGGGAAAAGGAGAGGAAATTGCAGGCCGGAGAGGCCGATATGAAGGCGAATAAGCCGCCGGAGGATCCCCTGATCGCCGTCCGCATGGCTGCACAGACGGCGAAATCCTCCGGCGGACTTCCACTAAACTTCCACTAAACCAACCGCCGGGCGGTTTTTTCGGCCATTCGCTTATGGCTGGAAGGACATGCAGAGCGGTTTGCCCGACCGCCCGAAAATAGGCCGCCCGCGTCTCGATGACGGCGTGCTTTGGCCGTCTGGACGTTGGCCCTTGCTTCCAGACGGCTCCGCCATCGATGGCCGGCGGCCGCATTTTTGGCTATTCAGGGGGGCGTAGGACGCTCTGCATCTTCCTCTCCGCGAACGACATTCGGTGTTTCCTGCTCGCTGTCGGCGATTCGCTGCCGCTGTCCATCGACGAGCGACTTAATTACGTTGCCGAGGCTGATGTTCGGCATCTGCGGATCCCCTGTCGAGAGCTTCACGGCGGTCTCCGTCGTGCCGTCGGCGTTGACTCTGGTGCCGAGCGTGAGGCTTGCGGATCCGCCGTCAGGGGCGAAGATGACTCCGCCCATCATGCTGGACAGCTTCAGGACTTCCAGCTCCACCTTCGTCAGCGTCCTCGTGTCGCGGGCGAGCTTGCCTTCTGCGGGGACGAACTGCCAGAAGATGAGGCTGGCCAGTTTCGGGATGGCGATGGACGACCGTCTGGCTTCGTCGTCCCGCGTCATGGCGATGATCTCCGTGACGGCTGCCATGATGGCGCTGCCGTCGGCCTTCAGCTTCTCGCTGACGGTGGATCTGCCCAGGCTGGCCGCCTCGGCGATCTTGACCTGCGACGGGATGTCTCCCGCCTTGTTGAGGGCCATCAGATAGCCTTGGACGACCTTCTGGCCGGTCTCGTCGAGCTTCCGATACGTCTCGGACATCCTGTAGATGGCCGCGTCGTCGTCGGCTTCGGGGAACAGCCTCAGCTGCTGCATCCTTCTCGGTTGTAGTTCTTTCGTTTCCATGGGCGATTAATATACGCATGGCAAATTCATTCGTCACGGCGCACCCGCAATAATTGCGGGCAATCCGCAATAATTGCGGCATTTCAGGTACAAGCGTCCTTTCCCTTCCAAACCATCCTTTTTCCGAATACCTTCCAATGAGGTTAAAATTAGAAATAGATTTTTATCACGCATATACGCGTGAGGGGAAAAATACCCGCCAAAACGCCGTCAAAACGCCGCCGTTTTTGGTAACATGCTAATAAATATTATACTTTTTCCTGACGTCAGGAAAATGGTCTGGCCGTCGGAATTCATCCTGTCGTCTGCCGATGCCGTCGATTATGGTCATAATCGCGGTAAAAATCGTCAAAATGGCCGCGAAAATCGTCAAAAATGCCGCCTTCCGTCATGCTGCCGACGTTGTCATTATGGCCTGCAAGCCAGATAATAGCGTCAAAAATGGCCCGAAAAATTCAAAAGCGGCCCGCCGGTGTTGCTGATGACATGAATGTCCTTGGCAAAATTACGCCTCGGATGCGTATTACAGCGACAAAAAAAGCGGCCCGTTTATTCGGGCCGCCGTAGGTGCTTTGCTTATTTCAGCAATTCTATTCGAAGGTTGTCTATGGCCTGCGCGTGTCTGGATCTCCAGCTGGCCAGCTTGTTATCATCGGGAAGCCACCAGTTATCCTCTTTGAAGTCATCGCCTGTGAGGACTTTCTTCAGCATCTCGACGGAATCTACAAAACCTTGTATGAACTCCGGTTTTGCTTCGTTTATCTCCAGCAGTCTTACAGGTAATGTGCTCTTTATGCTGAAGAAACGTTTGAACCTGACTATCCGTCTTCGATTTGATTTCTTGCCCTCGGTTTCCGGCAGGGGGCATTCGCTGATTGAACTTGGAAGCTCGGATATTTCGCGAATGCCGTCCTTTATCATTTCGTCATATTCGTCTAGTTTTGCCAAGGCGTATTCTTTCTTCTTCGTCTTCTTGTCGTGATGAGTGGTTAGATATGCGCCTATCAGGACGCCGATGAGGGGTGTAAGCACATCCTTGATGTATATCCATACATCCTTGATGTATATCCACGCATCCTTGCTGATTATTTCTCATTGTTCAGCCATTGGCGTTTTCCATGTATTTTCTGATGGTGTCTTTCAGTTCCGGTTCGTCGTTTGATATGATTTCGATTTTTTCGATTACGGACTTGCCCATTTTTCTGACAAGCCCGCCGAACGCCTCCTCCAGAAAGCTCTCGCCGTATCCGTCTCCGTCGTCCAGATCGACGACGAGCGTCTGCCCATCGGCCAGTTCGTTGATTTTGGGGATCAGGTGGTCGTCTCGGAATTCCTCGCCGGAGTACGGGCCGTTTTTCCGGTAACGCCCGCCGGGGCATTCCGTGAATTCCCTTGCTATTTTTATTGTTATTCTTTTGTTTTCAGTCATTTGTCACTCCTATTCTGAAGCGGAAAAGTGTTCCGAACATCTTCTTTTTCAGACGTTTCTTGTCCATGCCATTAATATACCCCATGCCCGACATAATTGCGAGTTTTGAGATTTTTCCTTTTTGGTACAGCTGATATATTGTCGGAAGCCCCTTGCCTCTGTATCTCTTTCCTGTCTGGGTTCGGTTTGGGATTCCTTCAAGGGCCGACATCAGGAAGTCCTCGTCTCCCGTCAGGCTGATGAATTCTGATATCTCCTCCTTTAGTTTCTTCTGTACGGTCTTCGGTATTCCCACGCCCGTGTCCAGAAAGGCTATGTCAACCTCGTCGTCCATGAGCTGGGCTGACATGTACCACATTCTGTCCTCGCCTTTGTGGTCGGGGTATGCGTGCCCTATGGTGTTCTGCATCAGCTCCGTGATGATCTTGAATACATATCTGGTGCCGTTTCGGTTCATCTCCAGCGCCTTCCTGATGAATGCGCAAAGCTTGCTTACCAACATGCTGTCGTGCTGCCGGCCTGATGTGATCTGAAGGATGCTGGTCGTCTTGAAGAACGGCAGTGTGCTGCTTTGTCTTCTTACGTAGTTGAAGAATCCGGATGCCTCCATGATGTCGCGGCTCCTCTTGTGGACTGGCATGTTGCCATGGACGTCCATGACGTCGCCGCGTAGCTTGGCGTCCTGCATGATGGCGACTAGGTACAGCAGGGAGCTGACGCTGATGTCCGTGACGTCGCTCATGTCGATGTCGATCGGTTTTCCGTCTCTGATGGTCTCCCTTACGGTGTGGAAGAATTCCAGCATCTCCGCCGTCGCCTTTTCCAGATCGAAAACGACTGGGGCTTTGGCCTTTACGGCGTTTCCTCTTTGTCTGCTCTTGACGGCGGCGGCCGCGGCCCTGTCGTGCATCCGGATTCTTTCGAGTCCCTTTTTTCTTCCTTTTAAGTGCTTTGGCCATCTTCGGAGACGTTTTAATCGCAGTCTTTCTATTCTGGCCAGTCGTTCTGTTCGTTTTTTCATGTTTTCTTTGTCCTTTGCATGATGAAATTCTCCGAAAATCCCGCGATGGCTGACATTTGTCAGCCTAATTAAATGGGCGGCGGGAGTGGAGATTGAAGATCTTCACCTTCGTCTCGGCGTCGATGTCGGGGGCGGCCATGATACGCTGGAGGAAGGCGCTGGCCGTCTCTTCCGAAGGCTGCGCGGCGACGGTGTTGCCGTCGCCTTGGATGACCGGCGAGTTCGTGTTGTGGT
>JAFZIJ010000174.1 GCA_017554445.1 Victivallales bacterium | reverse complement strand
TTCAAACAGGAAGGCAAGGAATTGTGGAATCGCCGCGACACGTTGTCGAAACGCATTCAACTGTCCATCGCGCCGCACGCTATCTACACTTGCAATGAGAAGACGCTGCGGGAATGTGCGGAAATGTCGCAACAATATGGCATTCAGTTGCATATTCATGTCGCGGAGACGAAGACGGAATTCGATGGTTGTAAAGAGCAACATGGCGGCATGACGCCTGTGGAGTATCTGGATACGCTTGGCGTGTTGTCTGAACGGACGTTCGCGGCGCATTCGGTTCATTTGACGGAGCATGACATGGAGATTCTGGCGGATCGCGGCGTGCATTGCGTGTTCAATCCTGTCAGTAATCTGAAATTGATGTCCGGTCTGCTGAAGTTGCGGCAGATGCTGGACAAAGGCGTATCCGTCGTGCTTGGGACGGACGGCACATCGTCCAATAACAATCTCTCGATGTTCGATGAAATGAAAGTCGCGGCATTGGTGGCGAAGTTGGCGAATAATTCGCCGATTGGCGCGCAAGTCAATGAAATCTACAGGATTGCGACACAGGCTGGGGCAGAGGCGTCAGGCCTGAATGCAGGCGTGATTGAAAAAGGCCGTCTGGCGGACATCGTACTACTGAACGCCAATTCGCCGCAACTGACGCCGTCGTACAATCTTGTCTCCAATTTGGTCTATTCCGCTGATACAAGTTGCGTGAAGACCGTCATCTGCGACGGAAAGATCCTTATGCGGGACGGTTTCATCGAAGGCGAGGCGGAAGTCATTGAAAATGCGCGCCGCTGCGCGAAAAGGCTGTTGGCCGCCGCACGCGGGTGAAAAAGACTGGGAGGGTCACGCTCCCGCGTGACCGGACGCGCAGGAGCGCGTCCCTCCCAAAATTAAAAAGGAATCTATCATGCAAATCGGTCGTGGAAACTGGTACGGGAAGAAATATTATTTCGGCATGCATTATGATTTGCATGCGAATGCGAACGATACGGAACTGGGCACGCATTGCAGTCCGGCGGAACTTGTTCCGATGCTGAAAATCATGAAGCCGGATTTTGTGCAGACGGATTGCAAAGGCCATCCGGGCATGACCAGCTGGTTTACGCAAGTCCCTGATGGAACGGTATCTCCGGGCGTTGTCAAAGACGCAATGGCGCAGTGGCGAGAAGCGACGAAACAGTTGAAACTGCCGCTTCATTGTCATTATTCGGGCATTTGGGACATGGCGGCGGCGAAGAAGCATCCGGAATGGACAGTTGTTCCCGCGCCCGGTTCGGATCGAAAATCTGAAAAAATGTGTCCGCGCAGTCCGTATCTGGAAAAGTTGCTGATTCCGCAGTTGATTGAATTGATCGACCGCTATGATGTCGATGGCTTCTGGATCGACGGCGATCTGTGGGCCGTCGAACCATGCTATTGCAAAAAATGTACAGCGGAGTTCAAAAAACGCACGGGAATCGCGGAACCGCCTGTATCCGAGAAGGATGCGAACTGGACGGCCTGGATGAACTTCCAGCGGGAAAGCTTCATGGAATACGTGACGAAATACACGGAAGCCGTCCATGCGCACAAGCCGGATGTGAAAGTCTGCTCCAATTGGTTGCAGACGTTGCGGAATCCAGGCGATCCGTCTGTTCCGACGGATTGGATCAGCGGCGACAACAGCTGGATTTGGGGCTTGGATGGAAACCGTTGCGAGGCTCGCTGGCTGTGCAATCGCGACAAGCCGTGGGACATCATGCTGTGGTCGTTCAGCAAGTCGCTGGACATGGGGAATCCGACGTCACCATGGATTATGAAGCCTGTGGAGATGCTGGAACAGGAAGCGGCCATGTTGCTTTCGACGGGCGGTAATGTCCAGATCTACGAGACGTGCGGGTTGCGTTCGGGGCAGCTCGTTCCATGGCGTATGGAACGGCTTGGCGAAGTCTCGAAATTCGTGAAACAGCGCCGCAAGCTTTGTCAAGATACACAGACCTTCCCGCTGGTTGCCGTGCTGCATTCGGAAGTGCATTATTATTCGCAATGCACGACGGGTAGCATCATGTACGGTTATGACATCGCGCCTGTGCAGGGGGCGACGTGGATTCTGTCGGATTGCCATTACGGCGTTGATATTCTGGACGAATACATGCTGGAGGAGATGCTGGAGCAGTTCCCCGTGGTGGTCGTTCCTGAACAGACACGCATGTCAGACAGGATGATAAAACTGCTGAAGGCGTATGTGAAGGATGGCGGTTGCCTGTTGTTGACAGGCGTCGGCATGGCGGAGCGCTTCGGCTACGATTATCTTGGCATCCAGACGATGGAGACGGCCGAGAAAGCGACCTATTACCTGCCCGTCGGCAAGAAGGAGACCTTCCCGTTATATAGTGGGACGTGGGGACTTATGACAACTGGCAAGGCGGGTCGTCCTTTTGGCAAGCTTGGCAACAGTCCATTGCGTAATGAAAAGTTGACGGACTATCCTGCGGCGGTTTTCAAACGGCATGGCTATGGAAGAGTCGCTTTCATGCCGGCGGACATCTGCCACGATTATCAAGTCAACCGCTATCCGGAAACGCGCAAGTTCATGAAAGAGCTCATGGACCGTTTGTTCACGGAACAACCGGTGGTCGTAGACGCGCCAGTCGGGCTTGATTTCGTGGCGCGTTGCGGCGAAAATGGCCTGCTGTTCCATTTCATCAACCGCATATCCGGCAATCCGACGCGGCCGGGGCAGGGGATGGTGGAGGAAATTCCGCCGCTTGGTCCTGTGAAGCTGACGCTGCGCATGGGCTGGAAGCCTGAATTGGTCAAATGGCATTTCGAAGACGAAGCCGCCATGACGTGGACATGGACGCCCGTGGATTTCGATGGCGAAGCTGAGCATGAGCATGAGCATGATGAACACTGCGACTGTGGCCATCACCACGAGCATGGCGAAAAGTGTGATTGTGGCCATGACCATGAGCATGGCGATGATTGCTGTGGCGAGATTCTGGAAGGCGAATCAGGCGTGTTGGAAGTGACGCTATCGCAGGTGAAACTGCATGGCGTCGTGCAAGTTGTGTAATGGTTTCATGGTTGGGAGGGTCGCGCTCCTGCGCGACCGGACGCGCGGGAGCGCGTCCCTCCCAATTATTCATAGAAACATATCTCTTTCAAACTAATCCATGGGCCATTGTAGCAACCGCGCGCCTTCTTGACCGTTAGGCGGGCGAAGCGCGCTGTCTGCGGCGGTAAATCAAAATTGCTGATGATGGCGGTTCGATGTGGCTTCGTGTGGTCGATGACTGTCTTCCACGCGAGGCCGTCGTCGGAGAATTCGATGGTAAAGGCGTAATTGCGGGCCTGCAACGGGATGACGGCGACTTTTCTGAACGTCAGTTGCGAACCGAAATCAAAATTGACGACGGCTGGCCATGTATCCGTTGACCAGCGTTCGCCCATGGCTTCCGACCATTTGCCGTCGCAAAGTTTGTCGGGCGAATTGCCTGGCTGGAAGGTATTTGGCGATGTGATGGTGATTTTCTTCTTGTAGAAACCGCTGTCAGGCCGCATGAAAGAAGGCACTTGCGATTGGAAGTCCAACGGGACGGTCAGAAGCGGCGGCTGATAGTCGTCACACATCCGCATGAGGGCGGAAGCGGCGAGCAGGAATAGGCCGTTTCCGAAGCGGTTTGTGCGTGTTTTTGTGAAAGCTTCATTGCGGTAGTTGTCGGGCGAATCGGAGCCGAGCTGCATGTAGCCGATGCGGCCCGGAGCGAGCATGCAAGTGGTCGTGAGGGCGTTGTAGGCTTTCAGGGCGACGGGCAGGTATTCCGTCTTGTCCAAATAGCCGTATTGGACGCCGATGGCGAAGCCGTAGAGGAAGCCGCAAGTGCCTGTGGTTTCCATGCCGCCCGCGTGTTGCGGATCGTCAAGATTGGAATTCCACGTGCCGTCTTCGCGTTGGCATGATTTCAAAGCCTTCGCCATGATTTTGAAATCCTTTTCATATTGACGGAAGGCGTCCGTATCATGTGGTAGATAAACGAGTTGACGGGACAAGGCGGCGAACGCCCAAGCGTCGCCGCGCGACCAGAATATCTTGCGGTTCTGCTTGGTGCGTTTGTTGACGAAACGCAAATCGCGGTACCACAATCCTGACGTTTCATCGAAAAGTTTTTCACGCCATGTCTTGTAGGAATTGAATTCGCAGTCGATGTATTCCATGCGGCCTGTAAGCCGCGCCAATTGCGTATAGACGATGTTGGACATGAAAATTGCATCGACCCAATGGTAGTCAACGGCGTTCCGTTTGAGATTGAAGTCCGTGCAGGCGATGATGTTGCGCAGTTTGTCGTCTCGCGGCGCGAGTTGCGCAAGCGTGATGTAGGCCTGTCCGAGACAATAGAAATCGCCGTTCGTCGTCATATTGCCGTTGTTGACAAGATAGCGGTGCTTTTCGGCGATATGGCGTGAATAGAGGTAGTAGGGCCATTCGCCGGTCGTGAGGAAGGCGTCCATGTTGCCGATATGGAAGACGCCGTCCTCCCACGAATTGCCGTCTGCATAGACGGTTGTTTTGGTATATGAGAGAACGTTTCGCATGACGGCGGCGATGTCTGCGGCATGGAACGCATCTGTCTTGACCAGAGGAACTTCTGTCATCGGATCTAAACGGTATCCACGTCTGATGGCGACGGGATTTTCTTTGAGATCGACTTCATGGCCCCATGCCTGAAGTTCGACGAGAGCCGCCCAATTTTCGGATTGATCATTCATGGCGCGGATGAGATTGCGCAGGCGGATGCTTTCCGTCTTGCGTGGCTTGATGGTGAAAGTCTGTGGCTGGCCGCCTTTTACGGGATGGACCGTTTCATATGAGCCATCCGAAAAGACGATATCGTCGGACTGCCAGTAGGTGTCATGTTCTTTCTGCTTGCCTGAATAGTCCGCGCGGAGGACGAGCGAGATGTTTTCGATGACGATAGGGCGGCCGAAATAGACGATGAATTCGGAATCGTCATGTTGTCCATAACCCCATGATTGATAGGGAAATGTGGAATGACCGGAGCCTGTCGTGATGATGCCGTCGATGGCGTTTCGCGGATGGAAAATGGCTTCGTTTCGCGTGACGCGGTTGGCGTAGGCATGCGGGAAGGCGCGTAGTTCGCCGTTGGCGATGACTGGCGAATCCGACGGCATTTTTTCGTTTGGGGTGCCACATTCCGCACGGTAGCGGAAATCGTATGGATTGCAGGCGATGTTACGGGCAGTTTGCAAATCTTGTGTCGAAGCGATACGTGCCGAAATGGCAATGTCTTCCAAAAAAGCGTTTTTCGGATAGGCGATGGCTTGATCGGGAACGATGAATTCGAACTGCCCCGTTGGGACGAACAACAGCGTCTCGCCTTCGAAACAGGACATGGAGAACCATATATATTGGTAATCCGCTTCTGCAACGACGGCGTCGCCAGGCCTCAATTTGTTGATGACAAGACGGTTGACGGCTTCCTGTATCAGTTCGCCATCACTGATGACGCGAAGGCGTATGTCCTGTTTCGGTGACAGAACGGCTTCCTGTACATGTTTCAGGCCGACCAATGGCTCCGCATGCAGAAAACATGCTAATATTAACAGGATGGACAGGATATGTTTCATAAGAATATATTGATGTTGTTTGAGCTTTACTGCGTTTTTTATGATAATATCCCGCATAAAATGCAAAAATCCATTTATGAAAATCAGCAAAATGAATTACAGTATTCAAAAGGCTTTTTCTTTCCATTAAACATAAAAATCAAGCAGGTGAATCACATGAAATTACAGGGCAATTGGAAACGCGGGTCGTTGCATACCCATACATATTGGTCAGATGGACGTGGCTTCCCCGAACAGATGGTCGGGGCCTACAAAGGGATTGGCTATGATTTCGTATGTTTTTCGGACCACAATATCTTTCCTGTTGACAAGAACTTCTGGCTTCCAGTTCGTGGCGACGAAGGCCATTGGCCGCCCATGGTGACATGGGAGCGTTTCAAAGCTTATCAGAGCGAATATCCGAAATGCGTGGAACGGCGTGATGTCTCCTACCGCCCGATGGTGCGTCTTAAGACATATGATGAAGTGAAGCCGATGTTCGAAGAGCCTGGCAAGTTTCTTGTGATTGGCGGAGAAGAGTTTACGGGAGGCACTCAACTGCCCGAAGGCCGTTTCGACGTGCATTTCAACATTTTGAATTTGGAAAAGGACATCCCGCTGCCGCCGTCGGGCACGGTGGAGGAAATGATCGACCGCTATATCGAAGCCTACAAGAAGGCGATCAATGGCTGGCCGCATCCGACGTTGTTCATGCTAAACCATCCGCAATGGCGCTATTGGGACGTCAGCCCGCATCAAGTGGCCGATCTGCCGATTGTCCGCCATTTTGAAGTCTGCAACGGCGGTTTTGAATACGTGCCTGCCGACGGGATGCCGACGATAGACAAATTCTGGGATGTCGTCAACGCCTTCCGTTGTGCGAAAGACTTGCCGCTGATGTTTGGAACAGCAACGGACGATTCGCATTTCTATGATGAACGCATCCACGACAACTGCGGCTGCGGCAACGGCTGGGTGACGGTCCACTGTCCAGGCGAATTCACGGCGGATCGTGTTATCGAGGCCATGAACCGCGGCGATTATTATGCGTCGAACGGTGTGGAATTGGACATGGTGGAATTCATGGACGGTAAGCTTCGCGTGAAGGTCGCTGAAAAGGACGGTGTGAAATACAAGATCACATTCATCGGCACGAAACGCGGCTTCAATGCCGACTGGACATTGTGCCATTTTGATTGTGTGCAGGAGAATGCGCGTCCGAATTTCAACCGTGACTTGCGCATGTATTCAGACGATATCGGCCGGATCTTCCAGACGACGGACGGTTCGGAGGCGGAATACACGCTGGCCGATGATGATCTGTATGTGCGCGCTGTCATTGATTCGGATGCGCCGTCGCATGTCCGTCATGACGCGCCAGGCGCCGCGCCGAACGAAAAGGCATGGACGCAGCCTTACAGCCGCTAAGCGGCTGTAAGGGGCTTAAGGCTTATGGCTTATGGCCTATGGCTATGGCAAATGTACAAAAAATGTCAGGCAGGTGTACAAAAAATGTCAGGTGAAGGCTGTTGAAGTCAATCAGGCATGCCTGAAAATGGCTTGGCATGGATTTTGCTTTTGAATAATCGTCCTGCAAAAAGCGGGAACCGATTGAAAAGACAAAACAAGGCAACCTTGGAGATTACCATGAATATCAGCAAAATCCAAATCATGTTGTGTGTCACATTTCTGTCGCTGTGGGCGGCGAGTGAGGAGTCGAAACCGTTTGACTGCACCATGCCGATTATTTTGGAGCCTGTTCTGATGGATATTCAGAGCAGAGAGGAACCATCAGATACCCCAAAATCTTCGGGAGGAACATTTACGGAACCGCCTGAAGGACCTCCTGTGGCATGTGTGTTCGAGACGAGGGAATGCAAGCCGCGGGAGGAGGAGAGGGAGTATGATCGGATTGTGGAAGTCACATTCGACAAACCTTCTGGGTATGTCTTCAGATTGCTTGTGAAGGATGATCTGGTCATGAAGATAGAACATACGGATCCGTCCGGTGAATTGCGTGTTTACTACCAGACTCTTCTGCATTGGCTTGACCGTCTGGATTTCAAGGATGAGGAATACACGCGTCTTTCCCGTGAGTCCTATTTGAAGATCTGCACAGGGGAATGCCTGTGGCTACGGTTGCCGACTGGACGGCATGTGGCCGAAATCCGATTGATGGAAACGAATGCATACGAACGGCAAAAACGGGCTTTCATCGGCCGGATGGAATTCCCCGACAAGCCGTTGACAGTGCATTTTAGGTTCATCGACGGTGTGTTGCATCACTTATACGTTTTTGGCTTCAGGAAGCGTGACCATACAATGAGCGATCCAAAAATCGCCTATTATATTTTGAACAGGGCTCCCAGTGGAACTTGGCTGGGACATTGCATTTTTCAGGCGTCGTTTTTGGACAAATGGTCCCATTCCCTGTTGCATGTCCAATTTTACAAGAACATGGGGTTGCAGGAATATTCCAAACATCAGCTTCTCGCCCCTGCGGATATAATCAAATGGGAGGAGAACGGTTTGAAGCGCAAACGCTACACTCCTGCGCAGCAGTCGAAAATGACCATGAAATGGTTGAAGTCCATCGGTATTGACCCGTCACGGAAATAGTGTTTTCCGTGACGGGTGTGAACAAATCATTGAATGTGTCGGCTGGATGGTTATTCTTCCGACAGGAAAGGATTGAGCATGACGTAGTTCAGAACCAATTCTTCACCAGGCAGGGCGGCGGCGTTGGAGAAGACGAGCGTCGTCTCGGGTTTCGTCGCCTTGAAGACGATATGATGGAGATTGATACGCGCCACATTGTTGTTGTGGGCGTAACGGCCTTTCTCGCGTTTGTCGATGTGAACCCATGATTGGGCGTCGTCGATGACGGCACCGTCGCCCAAGTTGGCTTCAATACCGTACTTGCGCGGTTTGTGGCGTTTGGCGACGATGTCGTTGTAGTCGCCTGTGGAGAACTGCAGGCAGTACATCTTGCCGGGGATGAGATTCTTGACGGTCTGCGTCAGCGTGCTGGTTTCGGCATTGGCCTTCTTGAAGACGGCGAACGTGTCGCCGACGCTGCTGCCGCCCCAACGGTTCTGGCTGGTGGCGGCAAAGCCGTTGACCTTGTCGGCGCGAACATCGCCGCTGGCCGTCCATGGATCAAGTTTGCCGACGAAATCGCCGTTCTGCAAGTGGTTGGGCGTGTAAGAGAAGCCGTACTGTTTGGAGAGCATCTCCGTGTTGCCTTCGACGCAGTAGTGGCGGAGAAGCATGAACGCCCAGCGGTAGAGTTCGCGATCCGCGTAGTAGCTTCCCCAGTAGCCTGTCGCACCGAGATTTACGAAGGCGGGATCGGTGGCGACCAGATGCAACTGCATGTCCAGATAGTACTTGAAATCGACGGCGGGATGGTGGGCGAGCGAAAGAATCGGTATCTGGTTGAAATTGCCGAAGATAATGCCTGTGGAGGATTCGACGCCCGGATAGATGGCTTTCATGTTCTCCAACGTTTCGACGGCGTAGTCGCGCAGATAGGCGGCGGCCTGTTCCTCCGTCTCCTTCGTGCGGCAGTAGATTTCGAAGAGCAGTTTGCCGCGGCTCTTGGAGGCGTTGACGCTAGTGGAGATGAAATCGAAGGAAACTGCGTTTGTGGCGGGCTTTCCGACAATCCATGTGTAGATGAGGCGGTCGCTCGGATTATCCTTTTCGAACTGCTTGACGCCGTCGGTGTAGTATTTCAGCGTGGAGAGACGGCTGAAGAACTGCTCGTCGCAAGTCACGCCGTCGTAGTGCGGCGCGGTGAAGCCGCCGTTCTTCTTAAGGATATCCACAAGATCCTGCGCCTTGCCGATTTGCGTCGTGTTGGCGTTGGCGAGCCAATGGTAGCCGTTCTGGCGGAGCCATGCGCGGTTTTCTTCGGGAATGGAGCCGCCGTTAAGCGTCGTGACGGCAGGCAGGACGAATTTCTGCATGAGCGGCCAATTGTATTTGCCGTTTTCGCCGACGTAACTGTTGGCGCCCGGGCAGTAGTTGAAGATATCGACGATGGAGCGGACGACGAGTCGTCCGCCTTTGTCGGCGCCTTTGACAGTGACCGTATGGCCGCCGGCGGACAGTTCTCGGAACGTCTCGTTGTTGAGGGAATCCCTTCCGATGACGGGCGATCCATCGACGGCAACGGCGATGTCGGCATCCTGCGTGTCTTTCGCGGCGATATAGAGCCAGCCGTTGCGGGTATGGGAGATGCTAAAGGTTTGATCGGACGCATCTTCCGCAAGCTTGGCGTTGAGGATTTCCGTGACGAGATTGTTCAGGCGGCGATGGCCTTCTGCGGAGACTTTCGGAATGTTGACGATCGTAATGTCGAATTCCTCCTTCCAGATGGGAAGCGCTGCCGTCTTGGGAAGGATTTCGACGCTGATGTGATGCTTGCCTGCTCGGGGCGGCAGTTTGGCGGTGTTCATGCCGCGCTGGAGTTGCTGCCGCAAGGCGGCGTCATCATCGAAATAAAGAATGAACCAGTAGTCGTCGAACGTTCCTTCGGGCAGTTTGCCGAAATAGCGGAACGTCAGTTCAGGCTTGGACA
This sequence comes from Victivallales bacterium, assembly GCA_017554445.1. GTDB lineage: Bacteria > Verrucomicrobiota > Lentisphaeria > Oligosphaerales > Oligosphaeraceae > UBA1407. The sequence continues at coordinate 56,331 of JAFZIJ010000174.1, read as the reverse complement.
AGGGGATTTGGTTGAGCAACGGAGCCGTCGGGATGAGCTGTGGCGACAGCAGGAGGGAGGAAATCTGCGGACGATGAGAGCCTTCGAGAGCGCCTTTGGAGATGGCTTCGAGCTTGATGTCCGCGATTTCGACTTCGCCTTGGAAGTTGACGGCGAAGAAGATCATCATGTGTTTGCCGTTGTTGGACTTTTCAGCTTTGAATTCGTTGGTCATCAATGTCCAGTCCTGCGTGGGCTCGAATTCCTTGATGCCCTGTTCGGAGAACCATCCGTTGTTGCAGACGGTGATGCCGTAGTGTTTGCTTTTGAAGTCCTTCGTGCGGACCCATGCGGAAACGCGATATGTCTCGCCTGCAACGAGTTCCAAATCGTATTGGCGGAATGTAGATTCCGTGTTGGACGGCTCGGGAGAGGTCATCTTGATGGACGGAATGCCGTTGGGGCCGCCAGAGGAGTTGTAGGAGAGATAACGGCCCGCCTGATTCGCCCAGAATGGCGGGAAGTCTTCTTGATCGGCTTCGAACTTGCCGTTGACGAGAAGATTTTCGCCTGGCTTGACTTGCGCGAAAGCCGCCAGCCCAAGAAGGCAGAGGGAATAAAAAAGTAGTTTTTTCATAATAGTAAAAGATTGTAAATGAAAGGATTCAAGATTGGAAGGACGCGCAAAGCGCGTCCGGTCACGCAGGAGCGTGACCCTCCCAGATTCTTAGCCGTAAATCGTCGGAATGGCGTGGCCTTCGGCCGCGCTGCGTTTCACAAGATCCAGGATGTGGATGGGGCGGCGCGCATATTCAGGCGTGATGATGAGTTTCGCGCCTTTCGTGAGATGCGCCGCGATGTTTTCATAGAAACGGTAGCCTTCGCTCGGGCGGACGGGGCCTTGGCGGAAAACATAGTCGCCATCGTGATGGGTATAGGCTTTCCATGTATCGGGCTGGACAATGTATTGCCCAAGCGTTCCCGTAACGGTCAGCCAGCCTTCGCGCGGCTTGGAGTCGATGGAGGAACTGAGAATGGAGAGCCACTGGCCGTTGTCGAAACGCACGACACCGAATGCTTCGTCTTCGATACCGTCTTTTACGCCGTACGGGCCTTTTTTCGCCCAGAAGCCGCGGTGGTTGTAACCGGAGACTTCCGTCATCTTGCCGTCGAGCAGTTGGAGGGAGTATTCGAGCAGGTGGGCGCCCCAGTCATACATGATGCCGCCGGAGATGCTGAAGGAGGAACGCCACCAGTTGCGCTGCGGGCCGTAGCCGCTCATGTGGGCTTCGACTTTGATGACGTCGCCGATGATTTTCTCTTCGCGGATGAGATCGACGGCGCTGAGAATCCAGCCGTCCCAATGGCGGTTGTGGTAGGTGGAGAGCATGACTTTGTTGGCGTCGCGGGCGGCGATCATATTGTCGCATTCCTTCGTGGTAATGGCGAACGGCTTCTCCGTGACGACATTGAGGCCGCCGTTCATGCATTGGATGGCGAGTTTGGCATGGGTGTTGTGCGGCGTGGCGATGCAGACGAGATCGACGTCGCTCTGTTTCAGCATAGACGCAACGGAATCATAGACTTCCACTTCGGGGAAGTCTTTCTTGGCGGCGACGAGACGCGATTTGTCGATGTCGGTGACGCATGTCAACGTCATGCCTGCGCGTTTCATTTCGTTCAGATGCTGTCTGGCGATCATGAATGAGGCGCCGTAGCCGACGGCACCGACCTTGATGTCCGAAATCTTCTTGAATTTTTTCATGGGATGCTCCGTTTGTTTGTTTATTTATTTGAAAATAAATGAATTATTGATTTGAAATCGGCTGGACGTTGAGATAATCCATGAAGCCTGTGAGAATCTCCGAAGCGGACGGTGCATCGGCGGAAGGCTTGTTGAAAAGGTCGTTGAAGGTGAATTCAGGCGTGTCGCCCTGCGGCGTTTTCCAACGCATGAAATTGGCGGGATTCTTGTGGAATTCGTCTTTGCAGACGTCGCTCCACAGGAAGAAAATCACTTTGCTGATGAAATCTGTTTCAGACATGTCGCAGTTGATGAAAAACGTACCCATCTGCTTGTCTTCCGAGTAGGTGAGATCACGAATCATGGCGTTGGCGCGTTTCAAAAAATCAAGCCAGCGGTACTGTTTGTCGCCAATGGAAATGGTGATATTGGCCGCTTTCGGATCGTCGTAGTTGATTGGAATGTATGCCCATTCCCAACGACGTTTGAAAGCGGTGTCGAGCGGGAAGAGCGACTTGTCCGACGTGTTCATGGTGGCGAGAATGGAGAGGTTTGGCGGGAGGCAGAGGCGGCCGCCGCGCAGCATCTCGTACTGTTCGCAGACTTTCTGATAGTCTTCGTTGTCTTCCAGCCACTTGGCCATTTCCGTGTTGGCGGTGATCATGTATTCGGAGAAGCCGTAGGGCATTTGGCAGCCTGGTTTGCCGTTGCTTCGGTCGAGCAATTGGAAGATGTCGCCGAATATGGTAGCGGGATTGCCGCGGTTGATTTCTTCGATGATGAGCCATACTTGTTTGTCGTCGTTGGGGACAGTCGTGTCGCAGAGGATTTTCCATGCGGTCACATAGGCGAGCGTGAAAATTTGCGGCACGTAGCGGAAGGTGAGCTTCCGTGTTTCACGGTCAAATTCATCTCTTTCAACGACTTCGACCTGCTTGTATGCGCCGACGAACGTGGCGTAGTCGTAGTCCGGATGGAAAGTTGTGCGAAAGACGCGCGGGCAGTCCTTTGTGGCGGTCTCCTGCATGGCGTTTTTATTCGGATCGTCGCCTCTGTCCGGCAGGATGCTGTTGATGAGATAGGATTTGCCAGTGCCCGGCGCCCCGAAGAAGATTTTCTGCAACGGTTTGACTTTTGGTGCATCCTGCTTGCCTTCAGTAGCTTGCAATTCTTCTTGCGGTTTGTGGACGAGATGGCTCCGTTGAAGATATTCGACGTCTTGGAACTGCGGCGCGATGGCCCAGAATGATTGCAACGGATTGACGAGAATCCCGCATTCCTTGAATTCGCGTCTCGCCTCGCGAAGGCGGTATTCGAGTTCCGTGCCGCCTCCTTTGTGAAGGATGACGGTGACTTTTTCGTCGAAGTCCGGAAGTTGCTTGAGGACGTCTATGACAGCCTGGTCGATGGATTTGACATATGCCGCCTTGCCTGGAAACTGCCGCATGACATGGAAAAGCGCGGCGTAAAGCGTATCCTGCGTCGGCATGCCTTTGATTTCAACGGTCAACATGGTATTGGATTGGTTGGATTGAAGGGGATTACAATAATACAGATTCATTAATGTGGCATAAAAGGGATGGACTGTCAAACAAGCAGATGGATTTTCGATGACATGAATGTATTTTATTATTGGAAATGCATGTGGCGACCATGGTGGTCGCACGATTTGATGAACAAAATCTTGATCATATAATCAAAAGGAAATGGTTATGCGGATGTCTCTTGGATTGCTTGTGATGATGGGGCTGGTCGGTTTGGGAAGCCATGCGGCGGATGTGCCGATTTGGAATCAGGAGGCGAAGCATTCTTCCGTGCAGATAGCCGGGGATGATGGCGCGATAGGCCTGCAACTGATCGTCAACGGGCCGTTCTCGGGATTTGCTTTTGACATGCCGACATACTACCAAAAGAACAGCTCCGGCAAGTTGTCGGTTTATCGCTGGGCGGGCGAATACATTGAGACGCTGAAAGGCAAGCCGTTGCATGAGAAGGTGTTCGAGAATTGTGTCGATAACGCGCGCAACTGGGTGGAGTTTGACGCTCTGCCGGCGGGCGAATATTTGTTTATGATATCGGAAGTCAAAGGTTCGCTTGGCTGCTGGACAGTTGCCAGAGAGAAGACGTCTGGTTCGAACATGTATGAATGCGGGATTCCGTTTCCGAAGACTCCGCAGCTGACCATCCGCTTCGAAGGCGACGCTCCGGAAAATCCGTTTGGCGTCTGCGCGAAGCCGACGGTGGCGGTCGCGGCGGCTCCTGCGGAATACGTGCTACCGGCGGACAGCCGCGTCCGAACGCATGACGTCATGCCGGACACGTGGGCGTTCGTTGATGGATTGGGGCGTAAAAGCCTTGGATACGAAGACGTTGGCGGCCCGCGTGACGGCAAGACACTGGCCATGTTCTATTGGACGTGGCATGTCGGGCAGGGCCGTCATTGCGAGCCGCAGAACAATCAGCAGGTCATCGATAAGTTTCCGGAAGCTCAAAACGATTTCAAACATCCTGTCTGGAAGACGGGAGCTGTCAAAAACTTCTGGAATGAGCCGATTTACGGCTACTATCTGACGAACGATCCATGGGTCATGCGGCGGCAGGGCGAGTTGCTCGCCAACGCAGGCGTCGATGCGATTTTCACAGACAACACAAATGCCACGGCAACGTGGAGGGACAGCTACATCCCTTTATACAAGACGTGGATGAAAGCGTTGGATGACGGCGTGAACGTGCCGAAAGTCTCGTTCATGCTGCCGTTTGCACCAGGGCCGGATACACGTGAACAGATTAAATCACTCTATACGGACATCTACCGCAATGTCAAATATCAGCCGTTGTGGTTCTATTGGGACGGCAAGCCGATGCTGATGGCCCATCCTGAGAGCCTGCTGAAGGATGATAAAACGGAAAATGCTCTGACAAAGTACTTTACATATCGTCCAAATATCCCATGGTATGTGGATGGCAATCCAGGCCTTGGCAACTGGGGGTGGCTGTCCATCTATCCTCAGGCCGTGTATTACCTGAACGAAGCGGATAAGGCGGCCGGCAAGCCTGAGCAGACAACCGTCGGCGTCGCACACAACCACGACTACAAGTTGCATGGACTGGCCGCCATGAATGGCCGTGACATCATGGGACGTTCCTACACGTCAACGGGTTACCATCGTGAAAAAGACGCGAAGAAATATGGATACAATTTCGCGGAACAGTTCGATTACGCTCTGAAGAAAGATCCGAAAGTCGTATTCGTGACAGGCTGGAACGAATGGATCGCTGGACGCTACAAGGAGTGGCCCGAAGGACATAAGACCAGCGTCCCAAATGCCTTCCCTGACGAATTTTCCGACGAATTCAGCCGTGATCTGGAGCCGTCGAAAGGCGATTTGAAAGACCACTACTACTATCAGTTCGTCAATTACGCGCGGCGTTACAAAGGCGTCCGCCCCGTGCCGACACCGAGCGCGCCGAAATCCATCGATGTCAACGGAAGCTTTGCGCAATGGGACGATGTTCTTCCGTATTTCGCCGCCTATCAAGGCAATACGGAAGATCGTGATGCAGACGGCTACAAGACGTGCCACTACACGGAGCATTCGGGCCGCAACGACATCGTCGGCGCGAAGGTCGCGAGGGACGACGCGTTCGTCTATTTCATGGTGGAATGCGCGGAAGCGATCACGCCCTATACCGATGCGTTGTGGATGACGCTGTACATCGACTGCACGGAAGATGGAACTGGCTGGAACGGATATGATTACGTTGTCAACAAAACGGCTCCGTCCGCGAATCGCGTCGTCTTGGAACGTTTTACGGGAAATGGATATGACAGCGAAAAAGTCGTGGATGTCACCTATCGTGTGGAAGGCAAACGGCTGATGATTGCCATTCCAAAATCATCACTGAAAGCGGACGGTGGCACGCTGAAATTCGCATGGACGGACAACGTCCATGACGAATCCGACACGGGCGTGCAAGGCGCGGACGGCCGCTGGAAATACAGCCGTTTCTCCGGTGACATCATGGACTTCTATATCAGCGGCGATGTCGCGCCCGGTGGACGGTTCAGATACCAGTATAAATGGTAACAAAAGATGTCTGTTTCGATATCAAAGACTTTAAGTTCCAAGATCAAGACGGTTTCATTTCTATGTACCGTCTTGATTGCGTTGCTGCATGCTTACGAACAAAGTCTTTTATCTGAATCCAATCATTGCTCCTTTTATGTTGCAAGGTTCTTGTCGTTAGGCATATGTGAAATAGCGACGCCGTTTTTCTTTATTATCTCGGGATTTTTGCTGGCGTGTCAATATGACGATGATGTACCATATCCCCAGCTGGTGAAAAAGCGTCTCATTTCCCTAGGCAAACCGTACGTCTATTGGTGCATCCTATATGCTTTGGCCTATCTTCTTTTCGCCATTTTGGGCAATTATTTATCAGGACGTCCATTAACTGAGAATACATTTTTGGCAACGCCATTGCATCCATGGATGGAGGCATGTCGAATATTCGGTTTTGACTTGTTTGATTTTCCTGCAGACGGTCCACTGTGGTATGTTCGTAATTTGTTTTTGCTAGTTCTTTTGTCTCCGGTTTTAATCACGGCAATGAAGAACAAGACAACAGGACAAATGTTTATTGTCTTCGCTTTCGTTTTTTATTTGTTTCATTTCCTAATACCTAAACCATGGTGGCAGTTTTTCATGACAGGTTTTTCATTTAGAGGCCTGTTGTTTTTTTCAATCGGCATGTATTTGAAAAGATTTCCAGTGACATGGAAGCCTGGATTCTTATTCTCTTTATTGTTGTCTTTGGGCTGGCTCGTATTGGCATTGCCGTGGAAATTCTCTCCAAATTGGCGGTTTATCATCCTTCAAATTTCCATAAGCATCGGTTGCATGGCCTTGTGGAGCATCTATGATTACATCCCATGGCGAGAAAAACTGGAGTCCTGGCATGGCATCCGATACTCTTTCTTCATTTATGCCTCCCATTTTGCGGTATTGAATATCTTGTTCTGCCTGAAAGGATGCAATTTTCTGAGAAAACACGTCATGGACAGTGATTGGTTGATATACTTTTTACGTTTCCTTGTGCCACTTTCCATTTCATTTGGCGTGGCTATTATTCTTGAACGGTATCTTCCAAAGATTTATCGAACATTGACCGGTGGACGGTGAATAATTGTTTTAAAAACTTTTTTACCAGTATTCCGATGATTTGTGACATGGCGAGATTGATAATCCGTCAAAAAGACGTAAATTTATCATTTTGCCCAAAAGACTTTTTTACTTTAAATAATAAATCAAAAGGATTTAGGCTATGAGTTGGATTGACTGGCTGGTCTTGGTGCTGCCTGTGTGCGTCGTCATGGGCATGGGATTCTATTCGCGGAAATATATCCGCGATATCACGGACTATCTGGCGGCGGGGCGCATATGCGGCCGCTATGTGCTGAGTCTGGGCGACGTGGCGAACGCGCTGTCCATCATCGGTCTGGTGGCTTACATCGAAGCACACTACAAGACAGGTTTCTCTGTCGGTTTCTGGGGAAGCATCTTGGCGCCATTGAGCATCGTTTTGGGGTTGACAGGCTTCTGCAACTACCGTTTCCGCGAGACACGGGCCATGAGTCTCGGACAGTTCCTCGAAATGCGCTACAGCCGTAAATTCCGTATTTTCGCATCTGGGCTGCGTTCGATTGCCGAGATGCTTGCGAATATGATCATGCCCGCCGTGGCGGCGCGTTTCTTCATCCAGATGCTGGATCTTCCCGCGACCATTTCCGTGTTCGGAATGCACATTCCGACGTTTGATATCCTGATCATCCTCTTCCTTGTCATGGCCATCACGCTCATCTGCCTGGGCGGTACGCTCTGCCTGGTCATCACGGACACGATTCAAGGCATGTTCCTCTATCCATTGTTGGCCTTCTTCGTCATTTTCATCCTCTATAAATTTTCATGGACATCTGAAATCATGCCTGTCATGGCGGATCGCGTTAAGGACGAATCTTTCATTAATCCATACGACATCAAGAAGTTACGCGATTTCAACCTGTTCTCGATGGTTATTGTGGCGGCTTACAACACCGTCATGCATCGCGCGTCATGGATCGGCGCGGGTACCTCCTGTGCCGCGCGTTCGCCCCATGAGCAAAAGATGGCCTCCCTGTTGGGCGGCTGGCGCCATTCGTTGATCACCGTCTTCTATCTGCTGATTTCCATTGCTCTCATTACTTTCCTGAATCACAAGGACTTCGCGACGGAAGCCAACCAAGTCCGCAAGGAATTGGCGACACGTGTGGCGGACGACGTCATCAAAGACGAAACGACCCGTGCTTCGCTGAAGAAGACCATTGACGGCATCCAGCCGCTCATCCACAACATCGGCGTCGATGAACCGCTTTCGCAGGACAAGAATCTGGACAGCGCGTTCCTAGACAAAATCCATGAATCGTTGAAAGAAGACGCCCGTAGCCGCGCCCCGGAAGACCGCAAGGCGCAGATCGACGCGGAAGGCAAGGCCAATGACCTCTTCCAGCAGTGCCGTACGCTCTACAATCAGTTGACGCTGTCCGTCACCATGCGCAAGCTGTTGCCGACCGGTATGTTCGGCATGTTCTGCCTGCTGCTCTTCCTGGCCATGCTCTCCACGGACGACACGCGAATCTATTCCGCCACGCTGACCATCGCGCAGGACTGTGTTCTGCCGCTGAAGAAGAAGCCGTTCACGCCGAAAGGGCATGTCTGGATGATCCGCATCGTGGCCATCTGCATCGGAGTATTTTTCGCGTTCGGCTCCCACTTCATGGCGCAGCTGGATTTCATCAATATGTACGTCACGTTGACCTGCGCCATGTGGCTGACAGGCTGCGCACCGGTCATGGTCTTCGGTCTCTACAGCCGCTTCGGCACGACGAAAGGTGCATGGACGGCATTACTTACAGGCATGATCGCCTCCATCATCTACACGTTCGTCAAATTCTATTGGGCGGATTATGTCTATCCCTTCCTCGCCAAGGCCGAACTCGTCGATTTCTGCGACAAGCTGCTGCATATCCTCTCCGCGCCGTTCGGCCAATGGATCACATGGAAGATGGACGCCGTCAAATGCCCCGTCAACCCATATGAATTCTCCTTCTTCACGAATCTGCTGACGCTTGCGCTCTACTGCATCGTCTCCAAGCTGACCTGCAAGGAGCCGTTCAATCTGGACCGCATGCTCCACCGCGGCAAATACGATCTCGGCGAAAAGCGCGACCTGAAACTGAAGTGGGATCTGAAGAGCATCTTCAAGAACATCATCGGTATCACGCCCGAATACACGAAAGGCGACCGCCTCATCGCCTACGGTATCTTCGGCCATTCCTTCGTCTATGGCTTCGTCCTGTGCTTCCTGGGCACGGTTTTGTGGAATTCCTTCTCGCCGTGGCCCATCTCCTACTGGAGCCGCTACTTCTTCGTCGTCAACCTGCTCGTGCCTGGTTGCATCGCCTTCATCACGACCTTCTGGTTCGGCATCGGCGGCATCGTCGATCTGTTCCGTCTGTTCCGTGATCTGGAGAAACGCACGGCCAATTATCTGGATGATGGCCGTGTCGAAGGCAATATGTCGCTGGCTGACAAGGCGCAGCTGGAAGAGGTTGATGCCAAAAAGAAGGACGATAAGTAATTCTCCGCCATACCATAACGGAATGCTCCCATGCTGAAAGGATTGTTTGACGACAGACCGTTCTACCGGAAGCTGGTCGCCATAATGGCTCCGATCGCCTTGCAGAACCTCATGCTGGCGATGGTGGCGGCGGCGGATACTGTCATGCTCGGTCGTGTCGATCAGAACGCCATGGCGGCCGTCTCGTTGGCGACGCAGATCCAGTTCGTACAGAACATGATACTCGGCGTTGTCGTCTCTGTGATCGGCATTCTCGGGGCTCAGTACTGGGGGAAGGGTGACAAGGTCGTGCTGGGCAAGCTATTCGGCATGGGCATCCGCCATTGTGTCGTGATTTCCGTGGCGTTTTTCATCGGCTGTGTCTTTTTCCCACGTTATCTCATGCGGTTGTTCGCCAATGACGAGACGCTCATCGCCATCGGCGTCAAATATCTGAAAATCGCGGGCTGGTCGTATTTGCTGACGGGAGTCTCGCAATGCTATATGGCGATCATGAAGGTCAGCGATCATGTGCCGCGGACGGCGTGGATCAGTTCCGTAACCGTCGTCATCAACATCATTTTGAATTCCGTTTTCATCTTCGGCCTGTTCGGCGTTCCCGCCTACGGCGCGGAAGGCGCGGCCATCGCGACGTTGATCGCACGCGTCATCGAAGTCTTATGGTGTGTCATATCGTCGTATCAGAACAGCTTCATCCGCCTTGAATTGCGTAATCTGTTCAGTTTCGAGCGCTTGTTGGCGAAAGACTATTGGCGCTGCGCTTTGCCGTTATTGGGGGCCTATCTCTTCTGGGGCGTGGGATTTACGTCCTATACCGCCATCATCGGCCAACTTGGGCCGGACGCGGCGGCAGCCAACGCCATCGCCGCCGGTGTCCGCGATCTCATGTGCTGTCTCTGCAACGGTTTGTGCACGGCGGGCGGCATTCTTATCGGCAACGAATTGGGCGCGGGACGGCTGGAGCAGGGCCGCAAATATGGCGACCGCCTCGCCATTCTGTCATATATTATTGGTTTCTTCTGCACATTTGTCATACTGGCGATCATTCCAGTCGTCAAGCATTACATGAAACTGACGGACAAAGCACAGGACTATCTGGTTGGCATGTTCGTCATTTTAAGTATCTACATGATCGGTCGTTGCGTGAACACGATCATCATCAACGGAATCTTTTCCGCCGGTGGTGACACGATGTTCGACTTCTACAGCCTGGCCGTCTGCATGTGGGGCTTGGCGGTGCCATGCGCATTGATCAGTGCCTTCTGGCTCCATTGGCATGTGTTGATCGTGTATTCCTGCACATGCCTGGACGAAGTCGGCAAGATTCCGTGGGTCATGCACCATTATCGCAAATACAAGTGGGTGAAGAACTTGACGCGTTAGCCGTTGGGCATGTCCGTGCATAAAAATCGGTTCAGACATGGCGGATGAACCATGCCTGAACCGATGATGACTGAATTTTGATGTCAACGGTGAATGCTAACGAACGATATCAGAAGTCAAATTTTTCGATTTTGATTGTTCCTGCGTCATTCAGCACGGCAAGATATTTGACGAATGGCGCGGATGCCGAATGGTCGGCAAGTGCCTTTTCATCACGCCATGTCTCGCAGATGAGCAGAACGCCCGGACGGGTGGCGCTTTCAAAGACGTCGTACGAAACGCAGCCGTCCTGCTTCAGCGATGCGGCGGTCAAGGCTTTTGCGGCTTCCAATGCATCGGAAAGGCGGTTTTCTTTCGCCTGGTAGAAACAGTTCAATCGAATCATTGTTTTCTCCTTGTTTGTTGCTGTTCAAATCATTACCACTTGACGGGATCGGGGAGGATCGTGCCGTCTGATGGATTGACGCTGCCGGGCTCCGCTTTCTTGTATTGGATGCAGAGCATCGTCAGCGGCGTGGAACCAGTGTTGCGGACGGTGCGTTTGCCGGCGGGGGCGACGCGAACGACGGAACCTTCCTTCACGGGAATGTTCTTCCCATCGACCTGGTATTCGCCTTCACCAGACAGGAAGAAATAAAGCTCTTCATGATCTTTATGGACGTGGTAGAAGCCGCCTTCCGTGCCTGGTGCGAAGACTTGGAACGAGAAGTCCGCTCCGCCGGCCTTTATCGCCGCGCCACCGAATACTTTGCCCGGAATCTTGACATTCGGGCCAAGTTCGAGAACGTAGTCTTTGATTTCATTCAGGGGGCCGAGGTCGATGGCCGTCGCGTTGGCGATGTCGGCGATAGTCTTGATTTCCTTCATGTTGCGCTCCTTTTGGTTGTTGAGTTGTTCATGCCCGAAAGCATTTTCACGAGCAGTTTTTCAAGTGTTTCCGTTTCTTCTTCCGTAAGGCCAGAATGGACAAAATGAATGAGACGGTGTGAAATTGATTCAAATGTCGGTCGCAGGGCTTCGCCTTTATCCGTCAGCGTGATGATGGTGCTCCGTGCGTCATCTTTCGATTTGGTTCGGCTGACGAGCCCCATCTGCTCCAGCTTGTCAACCAGAACGGTCGTCGTCGGTTTCGTGCGGTGCGCGAATGCCGCGAGCTCCTGCATGGTGGCTTCGCCTCTCTGGAAGAGCAACGCCAGCACGTCACCATGCGACGGCGCCACGCCTGGCAGGCCGGCGGCGGCAAGCTCGTCGGTCAACCATTTGTGCGTTTGGTCGTGGATTCGGCCGATTAACATGGCGGTTGAGTGTGTCATGTCCATTAATATAGTTAGATGTCTAACTAATGCAAGCCAGAATGAAAATTTTTCTTTTCGCAGGGCAGGGGGAGGCGAAATGAGCGGTTTCCCATGAATCGAAATTGTGATATATTAGTCGTTATTTGTTTTGTAATGAACCATGCCATGATGGACATCCTATCAAGAGAGAACAAGATGAAACGCCTCGACAATGATTTTGTATTGAATTTGCTGAACACCATCGGTGGTGAAAATGACCATGCGGTTCCGACGTTCACGTATGACGGGGAGCCTTTTTCGGCTGAAACATGGAAGAGAACTGTCGAGACGCTTCCTACGGAAAAGCGTGGACAGAATCGTCTGAAAATCACGTATGTTTCTCCAGACAAGAAACTTGCGTTGGAATTGTTATTGAACGTCACGCCCAAATACGGCTTCGTCGAATACACGCCAGTTCTTAGAAGCTTGTCGAAAAAAGGCGCGACTGGAATTGTAAGGGATTTTCAGTCGTTGTCATTCCAATGGGTTGGCTTCAATAAGAACATCGATCGTTTGATTACGTTTCAACGGCAGTTGGCGTATGTCCGCGTCCGTCGTCAATATGGTTCGCAATGTTCGTTACTTGATTTCATCCCGAACGATGTGACGTTGGCTCCTGTGCCGCAACATGATACATGCGTCATGGAGGCGTCGCAAGGCCGCAGTTCCAATGACTGGCTGCCGTTTTTCGGCATCGATGTCGGCAATGACATCCATTTCAATGTGGCGGTCGGCTGGTCGGGAGCTTGGAAAGCCGTTGTCAGAACGTCTCGTGGCGTCATGTCGTTTGCCGTCGGTCTTCAGGAGACGGAGTTCAGCTTGCAGCCGGACGAGGCCTTCGAACTGCCGACGGTTGCCGTGCAGTTTGCGGAAGGAGACGATTTGGAGAAAATCCAGAACGTGTTCCGCCGCTATACGTTAGAGTACCACGTGCCGCGGGACGCCCGTGGCCGCGTCATCCTGCCGCCGATTCCGATGATGTTCAGCGGCACCGTCCCGACGGAGTCGTTGCAGGGCTATGTGAAGCGTTTCCAGAAGGAGGGCATTCCGCTGGAAGTGTTCTGGCTGGATGCAGGATGGTTTGGGCGTGACCGCGCTGTCGCATGGGAGCTTCATGACAGCGACTGGTATCCGAATGTCGGCGACTGGCATGTCAACCAGACCATTCATCCGGGCGGTCTGAAGCCTGTTGCCGATGCCGTGCACAAGGCGGGCATGAAGATGCTCCTGTGGGTTGAAATGGAACGCGCTGTGAAGAAATCGCCTGTCGTTCAACAGCATCCGGAATGGTTCATCGAAGCGGGCGGCGACAACTGCATGTTGGATCTCGGCAAGGCGGAGGCGTGTGACTACGCCATCGAAACGGTCAGCAATCTTCTGGAGAATGAACATATCGACTGCTATCGGGAGGATTTCAATTTCGACACGATTCCCTTCTGGCGTGAGCAGGATAAAGCCATGCACACGAAAGGCTTGGCGGAAATTCGTTTCATCAATGGCTTCTACCGTTTCTGGCGTACGTTGCGGCGCAATTTCCCGAATCTCTTGATCGACAATTGCGCGTCCGGCGGCCGCCGCATCGACTGGATGACAATTTCCCTCAGCATTCCGATGTGGCGTTCGGACTTCTCCTGCGTGATATCGGATCACAATGCGGAGGCGAACCAGATCGCCGTGGCGTATCTCTCCAGATGGCTGCCGTTCCATGCCAGCGGCCACATGCTGAAACCTGCAGAAGTCTATGATTATGCAAGTGCCTGCGTCCCGACGACGATTTTCAACAATTGTGACCACAACTGGTTCCGTCCCGAACAGGATGATGCGGAAACGCGGAAACTTCTGAAGGATGTGAAGCAGCGGGCGGCGTTGAGTCGCCGTATTCGTGATTGCTGCTTGAAGGATTTCTATCTTTTGACGGAATCGCCTGAAATTATGGGAAATATGGTTGCCGTGCAGTTCGACGACGGCGACCATGGCGTGATTGTCGCCTGCCGCCGTCCAGACACGAAGCAAAAGGTTCTCTCTTTGAAAACACGCGCCATCAAATTGGACGGAACATACGAATTGGAAAACGCCTTGTCGGGCAAGAAACAGAGGCTTTCCGGCAACGCATTGCGGAATTTTGTCATCCGTCTGCCACAGCCGCGCAGCGCCGTCATTCTGTTCTATCGGCTGGTGAAGGATTGAGGCGGCAGAAACCGTCTGCATAGGAGGCTGTTATGGCGATTGAAAAGGTGAAAGCTTTTTTTGCGAAATACGGAATCGCAGATAAAATCAGGGAATTGGAGATGTCCAGCGCGACCGTCGCATTGGCCGCCCAGGCGTTGGGTTGCGAACCATGCCGAATTGCCAAGACGATGTCGTTTCTGGTGGACGGACACGCCATTCTGATTGTCACGGCTGGTGACGTAAAAATCGACAATGCAAAATACAAGGCGCAATTTGGATGCAAGGCGAAGATGCTCACGCCGGACGAAGTGGAGGCGATGATCGGCCATGCCGTTGGCGGTGTCTGCCCGTTTGCCGTCAACGATGGCGTGATGGTCTATCTCGACGATTCCCTGAAGCGGTTCACGACGGTTTTTCCCGCCTGCGGAAGCAGCAACAGCGCCATTGAACTGACAATCGCCGAATTGGAACAGTATTCAGGCTATGTCTCCTGGATTGATGTTTGCAAGAACCTGCAGTAAAAGATCATTAAAACGGCAAGTTGGAGGCAGAAGAAGAAGGATTGGTCCGTTTGGAGAAATACAGATAAGGCTGTATCGCTATTGATTTAAGTAAAAGCAAGCGAATAAGTTGCAATCCGCCAACGGTAAAACGCTATTGGCGAATTGCAACATTTTTTAGGCTTATTTCACCAATCCTGCAAGCCAAGTGACCATGCCGTGCGGGAAGAGCACGAGCATGAGGAAGCAGAAGATATAGGCGGGCAGGAAGAGCATGCAGCCTTTGAAGACCTGCGCGGCGCTGGAGTCTTTGCTGATGCCTGCGACGATAAAGCAGGAGACGCCGACGGGCGGCGTCACGGCACCCAACGTGGTGACGAGACAGACAACCTGTCCGAACCATACGGGATCGTATCCAAGATGCGTGATGAGCGGTTGGAACAGCGGCAAAGAGATCATCAAAAACGCCAGTGAATCCATCAGGCAGCCGCCGATCAGATAACAGATGGCGATGGCCGCCAGAACAAGCGTCGGGGGGAGGTTGGAGCGGGAGACGACGTCCGCCAACTGGAACGGCAAACGCGTCATGACCAGGAACTTGCCGAAGATGGTGGCGCCTGCCAGAATGAGAAAGACCATGCCGGAGATGTGCAGCGTTTCCGTCAACGACTGCATGAGGCCGCGCCAGTCAAGATGTCGGCGGAGGAGGCACCAGCCGATACCGCAGAACGTGCCGAAACCGGCGGCTTCCGTCGGCGTCACGATGCCTGTGAACATGGCGCCCATGATGATGACGAAAAGGACGGCGACTTCCAAAACGCCGCCCAAGCAACGGATACGTTCACCGATGGTGTGGGCCTCTCCACCGGGCGCCCAGTCCTTATGGACGGCGCAAAGCACGAGAACGGTCAGAATGAAGGCGACCACGAGCAGTCCGCCGGGCAGGATGCTGCCTGCGAAGAGCTTCGAAATGCTGACGCCTGTATAGAGTCCATAGACGACGAGCACGATGGACGGGGGGATGACGACGCCAAGCGTGGAGCCGACGGCGATACTGCCGGTTTTGAGTTCATTGCGGTAGCCCGCTTCCGTCATGGGCGGTAATGCCACGCAGCCCATCGTGGCGGCCGTGGCGGTATTGGAACCGCAAATCGCGGAGAAACCCGCGGACGCGAGAAGCGTCGTGACGGCCAGTCCGCCGCGCTTTTCACCAAACCATGTCTTCGCAGCCATGAAGAGCCGTTCACTGTAGCCCGCATGGAACATTGCTTCGCCAAGTAGCACGAACAGCGGGATGACGGTGAAGCCGTAGTTGGAGAAGACGCTCCAGACCTCCATGCCGGTTGTTCCCGCAAAGATCGTGTGCAACGTGATTTCCGGCATGAGCGAGATGCAACCTATCGTGCCGACCAGAAGCATGGCGAGTCCGGGCGACATGCCTGTGAAAAGAATGAGCAACAGCATCACGAGAATGCCGAAAAGACCGAAAAGCATTTCCGCGTTCATTTCGCATCCTCCTTTGCCGCAGGGGCTTCTGACGGTTTACCACCATCTTGTGCGTTCGGTAGCACGACATCGTTGCGGATGGAGGTGACGACACCGTTGCGTTCACTGCTCGTAAGCGCTTCCGTATCAGGATCTTTTCGTGTGAGCAGATAGACGCAGTCCGTCAGATAGGCGCAGGCGAGCAGAAGAAGCCCTCCTGCGCAAATGTACATCAGCCATGGATAGGGGAGGCGGAGCGTTTCGGAAAGCTCTCCCGCCGCAAGAAGCCGTTTGGCGCGGTTGACTTGCTGGATGGCGAGAACAAGCAGCAGCATGAAGCCGAATAACATGTTGAAGGCGCCGACAAGACGCTTCACAATTGGCTTGTATTGCTTTGTGAACATGTCCAGTTCGACATGGCCGCGCTTGCGCTGCGTATCCGCCAATGCCAATGCCGCGATGAGCGCGCCCAAAAAGCCTGACAGCTCATAGCTGCCGCCGATGGGATGGCCGAAGATTCGGCCGAAGACATTAAGGCCTGAAAGCAAAACAAGAGCACAGAGGAGGAAGGCGGCGATCCACAGCCCCGCAAGGCAGAGATAGCGCTCCAGACGGACTAACTTGTTCATTTGTCGTTTCCTTCGCCTTTCTGGAGGAAGTCGATGAGTTTCTGTCCGTCGATGCCGTTCTGCGCGACGCGTTTGACGTAGGCGTCCATCATGGGTGCGAGTTTCGCTTTGATTGCGGCGACTTGCGCGTCATCCAGACGGGTGACGGTGACGCCGTGCGTCTCTTTCGACCATGCCAGGGCGTCTTCCACATGCTTGTCAACATATTCGCCAGTCCAATCGGCCTGTTCGAAATAGAGGTCTTCGAAGACTTTTTTCACATCGTCCGGCAGGGCTTCCCACTTCTTCTTGTTCATGACGACGGCGAAGCTGATGACGGGAAGACGGGCTTCCACAACATGTTTGCAATAAACGGCGTAGTTCATATCCTTCATGACTTCGCCGGAGGAGACGATGCCGCTGATGACGCCTTTGTGGAGCGCGTCGGGAATGTCGGACTGCGGCATGGCGATAGGGGCCGCACCAAGCAGTTTGAGCGCTTCAAGACTCGTTCCTGAGCTGCGGAGCGTGGCGTTCTTGAGGTTGGTGACATCTTCGACAGGCGTGTTGCTCATGATGACGCCAGGCGGGCAGGTGAAGGCGGTAAGGATTTTCGTCTCTTCGAATTCTTTGGGATTTTCCTGCTTGAGGAGGGCGGCAAGACGATGGCTGGCGGTCTTGGAGTCCGGGAAGAAATGCGGAAGATCCGTGGCTTCGGAGACGGGGAAGCGGCCGGGCTGGTAGCTCATGGCGAAGTTGCCGATGGCGGCGGTTCCGTCCGCAACGCCGTCATAAATGGCTTTCGCGCCGAGCAGTGTGCCGCCTGGATAGGTCTTGATGCGGACGCGGCCATTCGTGCGCCGTTCCACTTCTTCCTTCCACCGTTCCATCTGAACGCAGGGGAAGGTTTCCGGCGGCGGGAAGTTCGCGTAACTGAGTTCGATGACGGCGTCTCCTTCTTTGCGGGAACAACCGGCCAGAAGAAGCATGATGGAGGCGAGGAGGAAAAGTTTCGTTTTCATGGTTTGAATAGATGAAGGTGATTTTACTTGCTTGTCAAGCGGATTGCTTTGTTACTTACAAGGATGAAAAATGACGAAAATCGAGTTTTCGCCAAACGGGCAAACTAATTACTATAATGTTTAAAACCTGTATTTTCAAATTGGGAAGACTATGTCAGACATCGAAAAAACACAACTTTACAAATAGAGTAAAATTGGAGTTTTTGTAAGAATCATGTATATTAATAGGATGAAAAAAGCAATTATTTTAGTAGTGAAAATTTGGTCTGCATGTGAAGGAGCCAGATTATGTGGAACTATACGCCGAAAGTCATGGAGCATTTTCTGAACCCGAAGAATGTCGGGGAGATAGAGGATGCGGATGCCGTTGCCGAAGTCGGCAACATCACCTGCGGTGACGCGCTCAAGCTGTATCTGAAGTTGGATTCAGAAGGGCGGATTGTGGACGCGAAGTTCCGCACGTTTGGTTGCGCAAGCGCCATTGCGTCTTCATCGGCCCTCACGGAACTTATCAAAGGCAAGACGCTGGAAGAGGCCGCGAAGGTCACGAACAAAGATATCGTGGCGCTTCTGGGCTCATTGCCAGAAGAGAAGATGCACTGCTCCGTCATGGGCATGGAGGCGTTACAGGCCGCCATCGCCGATTACAAGAAACGGCACGGCGAGACTTACGAAATGGCCGAATCAGACGATGACCATGAAGGCCGTATCGTCTGCAAATGCTTCAATGTCACGGATGCGAAAATCCGCAAGATCGCATTGGCCAACAATTTGCATACAGTCGAACAGATCACGGACTATACGAAGGCCGGCGGCGCCTGCGGTCGTTGTCTCGATGAAATCCAACAGATTCTGGACGATTTGTGGCATGAGCATAAAATGGCGGAAGAGAAGAAGGCATCCACTGCAAATGACTTCGACAGCCTTTCACCGGTCAAGAAGATTCTTCGCGTCAGCGCTGTGCTTGAGGAGAAAATCCTTCCCGCTTTGCAGAAGGACGGCGGCGGAATCGAACTGGAGGATATCGACGGCGATGTGGTGAAAGTTCGGCTTACGGGGCACTGCTCCGCTTGCGCACGTTCTTCCTTGACGATTGGTTCCTTCGTTGAAGCGCAACTCCGCAAGGATCTTTCCCCTAGAATCAAAGTTGAGCAGGTGAGATGACGATGCAAGACACCATTTATTTTGACAACAATGCCACCACGGCCGTCGCACCGGAAGTCGTTGATGCGATGTTGCCGTTTCTGACGACGCTGTACGGCAATCCCTCCAGCATCCACCATTTCGGCGGACAGGTGATGGCATATGTCGATAAGGCGCGTGAACAACTGGCTAGCCTGCTGGGCGCGGCACCTTCCGAAATCATCTTCACCTCCTGCGGGACGGAGTCGGACAACGCCGCCTTGCGGAGCGCGGTCTTCACACAGCCGAAACGCACGAAAATCGTCATCAGCCAGATCGAGCATCCCGCTATCCTGAACACCGCCAAAGATTTGGAACGGAGCGGCGTGACGGTCGCCGTCATTCCGGTGGACGAACATGGACGGCTGGACATGGATTTTGCCAAAGAGGAAATCGACGAAAATACCGCGCTCGTTTCCGTGATGTGGGCCAATAATGAAATCGGCAATATATTTCCCGTTCGCGAACTGGCGGAGATGGCCCATGCAAAAGGCGCTCTTTTCCATACCGACGCCGTGCAGGCAGTGGGCAAGGTGCCAATCAATCTCGCCACCGACGGTATTGATTTTCTAAGCCTTTCCGGACATAAACTCCACGCTCCCAAAGGTGTAGGGGCGCTTTACGTCCGTCGTGGCATCCGTTTCCATCCGTTTGTCATCGGCGGCCATCAGGAAAATGGACGGCGGGCAGGAACGGAAAACGTCGCGTCGCTTGTCGGTCTGGGTGCGGCAGCTGAATTGGCGAAGGCGAACATGGAAAAGGAAAACACGTTTGTGCGTTCGCTTCGTGACACGCTGGAGCAGGGCGTTGTGGCCGCGATTAAAGACGTGCGCGTCAACGGCGACGTCGCCAATCGTCTGCCCAACACGACGAATATCTCCTTCGAATACATTGAAGGGGAATCGATTCTCATGCTGTTGGATCAGTTCGGAATCTGCGCCTCTAGCGGAAGTGCTTGCACGACAGGCAGTTTGGAACCGTCCCATGTGCTTCGCGCAATGGCGTTGCCCTATACGGCCGCGCATGGTGCGATCCGCTTCAGTTTCTCGCGTTACAATACGATGGAGGAGGTTCAGTTTACGTTGGAGAAACTGCCTCCGATCATTGCCCGCCTGCGGGAAATCTCTCCGTACTGGAAGTGACAAATGGTTTAAATCATGGGAGCAGTCATGGTTTTGAAAATGTGAACTGTTCCCATGTGTTGTTGCCACGGCAGCGAATGTGCATTTCCTTTTTCTCAGGAATGGCGACGACTTGAAACAACGTTCCGTCCCACATCGCGCCGCCGGAATCCACTGTCGTGGAAATGATTCGCTTCATCGTATCAAGATCGGCGGAATGCGGCGGGACTTTTTCTGCCAGACGCACGATGGCGCAACGGCGGCTTACCGATGAGATTTTGCCGCCGTCGGCAATCGGCAGATTCTGCCAGCCAAGCTGGACAAAATGGTTGGTCATGGCCAGAAATCCCTTGGAATTCGGTTCGGAAAGTGCGCATGATTTATGGCAGCCCCATTCAAACGAAACACTTTTCCGCGAATCGGCAACACCGATGATGTAGGCGCTTCGTGACGGCAGGGTGTTCAGTATTTTGACGGCTTGGTCGGTGCTTTTGGCTTGTGTGAGAACATGCCATAGGGCCCATGCATTATGAAGGATTTTGGGATTGTCTTCTGCAGAAGCGAATATGCCGGCATTGAGTTCGACAAACACGCCAGTGGAATTCATGCCAGTCGTAAGATAGAAGCATCCAGGGTAGTTGATCGTGGCGAATTCCAGCTCCGAACCTTCAGGTTGGAAAAATGTCAATACAAAACCGAGTTCGGAAAAAGCAGGCAGCCAGTCGTAGTTGCGACCGTAGATCATCTGACCATTTTGCGTCTTGTCACCGAACAACGCTAATGCGGAACATTGTCCAGCGGCTTCAGGGCCAAAATATTTCAGCAAATCATTCCCGTAGGCGACTTCCACGCCGTTGATGCGCATCAATTCCGCCATGGACAAGCCAGATCCGGCAGAAACGCCTTCCACAAAGCGGTCGAGAAAGTCGATTCCGCATGGAAAGCCGTTTGGTAGCAGATAGTGGTCCGACGCTTCGGTTGCGCGTTTGTCTGCATATTGAAGCACTTGCCGCATCGGTTTGACCATCGCCTTGCCATACTGTCTGCCCATCTCAAACCATGTTCCTTTGAGATGCAACACGGTTATCACAGGGGCATCAGCGTGGTTTTGCTCGCCTTGAACGTTTGAACTCATACATCCTGCAACCAACAACACGGGAAGGAGATGCAAGCCGAATCGGATGCTTGAAGTGGATTCAGACACAAGTTTGTGAGTTGTTGTTTTCATATTTGAAAATTGGTTCAAGAGTGTCAAGTTTGAGATTAAAATACTATAACTATATATGGAGAACATCCATTTATCAAATGATTTATCCCCTACTATCATGGTTATGAATGCCTTGGGCGCCAATTCTTTTTTGAAAACTATATTTCCAAATTGGCGAGAATGGGGCTCAATGCTATATTTTAAAAATTTTAATCTGGAGCCATATGTGGAAATGAAATGAAAAGCATTCTTCGAAAAATCTTCTTCTGGGATGAATCCTCCATATGCGCATTCATGCCTTCCATGAGGCCATCGAAACTCATTTGGGTTGTTGCGCTGTTGTTTGGATTGCCTTGTGTTGCGCATGCAAATGCAGGGACTCCCCTTATATGGGGAGGATATTTTCATCTATATATTGGCAATGCTCTGATAGGCATATTAGAGGGTAAGTTACTGAAGAGAATGTTTCATGGCAAGTGCTTTCATGCTGTGTTCTTGATGATATTCGCTAATTATTTCTCCGCATTCTGCGGGTTGTTTTTCCGTATATTTCTGCAAAGAAGATGGGTTGACGCATGGACATTGAACAATTTTCGAATCAACGCTCTTCTGCTTGCCATCGTCTTATGGCTACTGACAATTGTTCTGGAATTGCCCTTTGTGCGGTGGGCTATGGAGAAAACCATACGGAATTGGCAGAAGGCACTGAAATATTCGTTTGTCATTCAGAGCATTTCCTATGTCCTTTTGATTGGCTGGTATATATTTTGCGGCAGCAATTCGTTGATGACTTGCAAGGTTGTCAAGCCTGAAGAGATCAATATTCCTGATGGAATTTGTATCTATTATATTAGCTCACAAGACATGAAGGTTTACAAGATGCATCTTGTAAAAGGTGAATCCATCTTGGTTTCGGATCAAATTCTGTCAGGGGAGGAGGTCAAGTTGTTTGCCATACAAGAGACACCTGAGTCGGAAAAGGCAGATCTTGTTGCAGTAAATTTTCACTTCTTTGGCCCGAATACGCAAATTCCTATTTTTCCGCAGTTTGCCGATGCAAATAAATCTCTGTTAGAACCCCTCAATGAGAAAGGACAATATGAGTTTTCGAGGAACCATTGGTATAGCCGCCCGCTTGGGGATGTCGTGAATTCCAATCATAGATTTGAGGCTCCAACTTATTATCCTGACAGAGGAATGTCTTTGTTGACAAAGTGTATGCCTGAAGATAAAGATCTGTACTATAATGGCAAGCCGGATAAATATGGATTCAATCGTAGTGAATGGAAAAATGAAGGATGCGTATTGGCCCTTGCTTCTCCGCTTGTTGCATGGAATATCTTCAATGTCATTCAACTGCCCAATGACATTGTTCTTTTGGAAATGAACAAGCAACTTTGCCTCTTTGATTACAAAACAAGACGCATCGCCTTGCTTGCCAAAGGTTTCGGCGCGACAGCAATATTGGAATGATGCATAAAATTAATAATTATGATGCGGATGAATAGTTGCGCTCTTCGGGCGGTGCCACTTCAAGGAGTTAACTTAACTGTCATTTGTTTAATAAATTCTTTGAACTTGGCAATTTAACCTCGACAGGACCGAAATCGGGCTCTTTCTTGGGATGCGATCTTCGGGGCAATTTGTCGTAGGGTACTTTCATCTGAAAATCATTCTGCCAAAGACTTGGAGCAGATATGGTGAGTTCATAGTATTTGGGCCAAGATTCGGTTATTGTAAATTCAAAATGATGCTGTTTCCAATCCAGTTGCCTAGGTTCACGTAAGTCGTTTCTTTCACCTTTTCCTTCGCTAATCACACCATGCGCATGATTCCACTCATCCAACAGCTTCCTTGAACATTCCTTTCCGCGAATTTCCTCAAAGATTTTCGACAAAGCAACGGCGTTTTTCGCAGGAAGTTGACCTATCTTTTCTCCGTCAAACCAATATGCGGAACAGCAATCAAAGAATGCCAGTCCGTCATCGCATTGGACAAACTCGATTCCAAACACGCTTCTTGTACCGTGCATCTCCTTGAATGGCGTGAAAGGAATCGCCCGGCAAGTGCCATCCGCTGAAATATTGAGCAAGTAGAACAATTGATTGGCAACAGCATGGCATAGCTCCGGTTCAACAAACAACGAATGGTCTTGATCTTCCATTTTGTTAATTGTTAAAAGAAGATACAGATGTTCTTCGGTTGCAAGATAAAAGCAGCACGGAAGGGTATTGCAGTAAGAGACTTTCGGACTACATGAAATCCAGAAAAGCAAAACAAATCCTAATATTGCCAGAATGACTATTGAGGATTTTTTCATAATGTTTTTTTAGTGTTCGTCTTATGTCGCTTATCTTTCAATTCCATTGAAAAATATAAGGAATTTTGGAATCAATTCAATAAATCC
This sequence comes from Victivallales bacterium, assembly GCA_017554445.1. Classification (GTDB taxonomy): domain Bacteria; phylum Verrucomicrobiota; class Lentisphaeria; order Oligosphaerales; family Oligosphaeraceae; genus UBA1407. The sequence continues at coordinate 32,513 of JAFZIJ010000174.1, read as the reverse complement.
TTCAGTTTTTTGGTGAATTAAAGAGCAAAAAACATGAAAATGGACATAAAATTTTCTTGACGCAAGGCTACAGTTTCAGCAGTCTGATGATATTCCCACGGGCGATTTTTTCAAACGCCGTGTTGGAGAGCAAGCCTTTCTTGTTCAGATCTTTCAGGAAGGCGGCCAATGGCAGTTTTTGTTCGTAGTAGCAGATATCCGTTCCGAAGCAGAGCTTGTCCTGAAATTCGTTGAGGAATTTCACAGCATAGTCTGGATCTCTTGCCAATGCGTTGTAACCGCTCGTGGCGGACAAGTCGCCCCACATGTTTGGATATTTTCGAAGTAGTCTGACGACTGCGCCTTCGGCTCGCACAGGATATTTGGGATAGGTGCCTTTGTCTTCTGGCTTGTCCAATGTGCTGATTTCCGACCAGAAGGCGACGCCATGGCCAAAAATCATCAGTTTAGGAAATTGATTGAGGCAGAATTCGAGCTCTGGCAGGCCGGGCTGATCGACAAGTCCATAGCCGAGGCCAAGGCGCGTGTTCACGTCGAAAATCAGCGGAAAGCCGAAGGCCTCCAGCTGGCGGAAAAGGTTCAATACTTTGGGATCTTTGAAGGACATGTTCGGCATGAACTCGCCCACGCCTTTGTATCCATGCTCCTTGTACCATGAAAGCCATGGCGTGAAATCGCTTTGGTCGCTGTTGTGGATGCCACGCGGGTCGATATTGCAGAAGGGGATGAAACGGTCGGGATACTTGCGGCAGATTTCCAATATTTCCTGATTCGACTGCGGCAGATATTCCTCCGGGCCTATGAGCGGGAGGATGATTCCCTTGTCGATGTCCAGTTCGTCATATCGCTTCAGAACCTGTTCAGGCGTGCAGAACTGCGTTCTTCCATCCTGCGGCGGGCATGGATACAAATAGGTATGCGTGTGGATGTCGATGAACATATTGTTCCTTTAGAAGCTGCCCTTTGCGACGGCTTCCGCCATTTCCTTCTGGATTTCAGGATCATAGGACAGGATGGGCGCGACATCTTTGTTCAAAATGCGCCTCTCGATATAGTTTTTGGTGATTTTGCGGACAAGCGGCATGAGGGAAATGACGCCGATAAGGTTTGGGATGAGCATCAGCCCGTTGAAGGTGTCCGAAATGTCCCATGCGAGGGAGGAGGTGAGCAACGCACCGGAGATGATGAGCAGACAGAAGAAGATGCGGTAGTATTTGACGGCTTTGAGTCCGAAGAGATATTCGATGACTTTGCTGCCATAGTGGGACCATCCCAGAACCGTCGTGAAGGCGAAGAGGAACATGGCGATGGCGACAAACGCGCCGCCGCATGCGCCGAAAACGCTTGTGAAGGATTTTGCCACCAGCGTGGCGTCGTCCGTACCCGCTGCGATCACGCCGGTCTGCAGGTCGATGACGCCGGAGGTCAGGACGACCAGAGCGGTCATGGTGCAGACAACCATCGTATCCGCAAAGACTTCAAAGATGCCCCAGATGCCTTGTTTGACAGGCTCCTTTGCGTTGGAGTTGGAATGGACCATGACGGAGGAGCCGAGGCCCGCTTCGTTGGAGAAAACGCCGCGTTTGCAGCCTTGCGTGATGACGGTGGCGATGGCGGTTCCCGCGGCGCCGCCGGCGACGGCCTTGATGCCGAAGGCGAACTTGAAGATGGACATGATGGCGGCGGGCAGCAGCGAGACATGGGCGGCACAGACGATGAGCGCGCCGATCACATATAGGGCGGCCATGAAGGGGACGACTTTTTCAGCCACATTGGCGATGCGGTGCAGTCCGCCGATGATGACCAATGCGCCGATGATGACCAAGGCAACACCGATAAGCAACGCGACAAGCGTTACTTGTGAATTACCGCTCCCCCACAGGACAACCGGATGCATGTTGGCGAAAAAGGCGGATTCAACGTTCTTGACGATTTTGTTGACCTGTCCCATGTTGCCGATGCCGAAAGACGCAAGAATGGCGGAAAACGCGAAGAAGACGCTAAGGATTTTGCCAAGCGTCTTGCAGCCGCGATAGGAGCCCAGCCCTTCATTCAAATAGTACATGGGGCCGCCGCTCCATTCGTTTTCCTTGTTGCGGCGACGATAGTAGATGCCCAGCACATTTTCAGAAAAATTCGTCATCATGCCGAGAAACGCGGCGACCCACATCCAGAAGACGGCGCCAGGCCCGCCAAGTGCGATGGCGGCGGCGACACCTGCGATGTTTCCCGTGCCAATAGTGGCGGCCAATGCCGTGCAGAGCGCCTGGAATTGGGAAACGGAGCGTTTGTCTGATTTGTCGTGGGAATCCGCACGGAACAGCCCCATGAATGTCTTCGACCACCAATGGCGTAAATGGGTGATCTGGAAGAAATTGGTGGCGACACTCATGAGGACACCCGTTCCCAGAAGCAGCGCCAGGCCGATTTTTACCCAGATAAAGGTGTTCAGGGCATCGTTGAAGGCCGCAAGTTTTGACAAAAACGCTTCCATGTGCAAATTCCTTTCCTGCTTTTGAAATGACGAAGCCGCCAGACATTCTGACGGCTCTCTGAAGAAAAAGGCATTTGCCATTTGCCGACTCTTTCCTTTTGCCTGAGAGATTCAGTCTGTCGCCAGACCTTGCACCTTCGGCACTCCATGGGGAGATTCTCCAGAGTTCCCTCCATCCGCAAGTTCCCCTGCGGACTTCATCGGGGCGGTTTCTATATTTACTATACTGCGATCTGTGTGTTTTTCAAATGAATGCGGCTGGCATTTGGGCATCAATACCCATTGGAAGTTTGTATGGGATGTTTGCGTGGCTGGGCATCCGTATGTATATTATGAGTAACATATTTAAAAAACACGTAGCGGAAAGAATGAAACCAACCCAAGGAGTAAAAGATGAAAAAGATGATTTTGTTTGCAGCGTTGTCCTTTTTGATCGCGGGCTGCTGCTGTGTCAAGCAATGCGAAACCAGTTGCGTTAAAGATTCCGGCACGACATTCGCGAAGGATGCCTTGCAGAAGTATGTCGATTCCAAAGAGATACCGGGTGCAATCTGTGTCTATTACGACAACGGTGTTCAGGAGACTGCCTGCATCGGTTATGCGGATGCACGGACGCAACGCCCGATCACGATTGACGACCATTACATGCAGTGCTCGCAGACGAAGGGCTTCTGCGGCGTAACCATCGCTATTCTTGTTGAAGAAGGCAAGCTGTCGCTTGACGATCCTGTGTCGAAATACCTTCCTGAGTTCAAAGATCTGTGGGTACGGCAGTCGAATAAAGATGGTGTGCAAACGCTTGTCAAGGCAAAGAATGTTCTCACGGTGAGAATGGTCATGAATCACACGGGCGGTTTCGGATTCGAACTCCCGAACTACACGGCGATGGGCGGCTGGTCCCGCAGAATGCCGTTGCGTTCCGTGGCGGCGACGGCTGCATCGCAGCCAATTGCCTTTGAGCCGGGCACGAAGGCGCAGTATTCCAATGTCGGCATCGACATCGGCGCGGCTGTCGTTGAGGTGGTCACTGGCAAACGTTGGGAAGCCTTCCTCAAAGAGCGTGTTCTGGATCCGCTCGGCATGAAGGAAACGACTTTCTGGCCGACCGATGCGCAGCTTGCTAACAAGATTGAGATTTACAGCGTCAAGCCAGGCGAAGAGGCCAAATGGGTTGAACAGAATTCGGCGATGCAACGTCCTTACGGCGATGACCGCGTGTTCCCGTCGGCGGGTGCGGGTCTCTGGACGACCGTTCGTGATCAGCTCAAATTCTACAAGATGCTGATGAATCTCGGTATCGGCGAGAACGGCGTCAGGATTCTGAAGGAAGAGACCGTCAAATCGATTCTCGCCGTCTCGACGCGTCCGAAAGGGCTGGGCGGCTATTCTCTTGGCCTTTCGGCGCCGGAGACCGATGCTGAAGACCAGTGGTTCGGCCATGGCGGCGCCTGGGCGACCAATTGCGTTGTCAATTGGCACAAACGTCAGTTGAAGCTGATTGCCGTGCAGTTTGTCAATGCCCCCGGCAAATTCACGGGCGCCTTCAATGAGGGGGCTGACAAGTTCTTCAAAACCCAAATTGACAAATCCACGGACGAATATTCGGGAAGAATGAAATAACCCTATGCAGAATGCTCATGCTTGAAATAAGCGACTATAGCAGAGACATTTATATCACGTAGCTCGTATTTGGGGCTGTTGCAAAAACTCAAAAGGAAAGCAACGGCCCCTTTTAACATCCTGCATATAATGTTTGAAAGATGTTTTTCGTGAATATCAGGAGGAAAAATGATTCGCGATCTGCAAAAGACAGTTGGCGCTTTGATAGACAAATGCTCAATAGCGCAACTTTGCTATCTTGACAAGGATGGTTTTCCCGTTACACGCGCCATGCTGAAACCTCGTGAACGGCACGACCTTCGGGAGTTCTATTTCACGACCAACACTTCCAGCGAAAAAGTGAGTGCACTAAGGAACAATCCCAAAGCCAGCTTATATTTTGTCGATAGACGTTTTTTCCGAGGCGTCAGCCTGGCAGGCGTCGCCGAGATTCTGGAGGATGCCGCCACAAAAGAACGAATCTGGCGGGAAGGCGACGAACAGTATTACAGCAAAGGCGTTACTGATCCTGACTACTGTGTCATCAAAATCACCGTCCAGAAAGTCCGCTATTATTCCAACTTCAAATCAACGGATTTTAACGTATAGACAGTAAAGTTTTCAATCTTTTTGCCTGAACAGGGCATGAAACAATGAAATACGCAAACATCGTTTCCGGCAGGTTCATCGACCGTCCAAACCGCTTCATCGCCCATGTGGAGATCGACGGCGTCATGGAGACGGTCCACGTCAAGAATACTGGTCGCTGTATGGAACTCCTTCTTCCTGGAGCGGATGTGATGCTTGCTGTTTCTGACAGCCCGTCACGCAAGACGAAATACGATCTGATTTCAGTATATAAGAAGAATCTGGGGTGGGTCAACATCGACAGCCAGGCTCCGAATGTTGTCGTGAAAGAATGGTTGATGTCTGGACAGCAGGTATTTCCAAATATCACGACGCTGAAGCCTGAATACGTCCATGGCAATTCCAGAGTGGATTTCTATCTGGAATGCGGTCAAAGAAAAATATTCATTGAAGTCAAGGGATGCACGCTTGAAATAGATGGAATCGGATATTTTCCCGATGCGCCGACGGAACGCGGCGTCAAGCATCTGCATGAGCTGATGAAGGCGGTGGAAGACGGCTATGAATGTTATATCGCGTTTGTCATCGCCATGCCCCGCGTGACGAAAGTGCTGCCAAACCGCATGACGCATCCGGAATTCGGCGATGTCTTGGACGCCGCCGTCAAGGCAGGAGTGAAGATTCTCTGCCTGCCTTGCGCTGTCCGGCCTGATGAACTGGTAATCCAGTTTCCACATGATTGAAACAGAGGAAGCAATAGGAACTTGACGATTGGCGGAAAGTGACTGGTCACAATTCCAGCAGATAGTGCATGAGTACACCGTAGTCGCTTCCGACATTTACACAGTAAAAGCCAGGAACAACCTCGCCGATGACACGTTTGTGTGTATGACCGCAGATGAGCGCATTGGGGAAAGTGTCGTCGAAAGGAAGCTGTGATACGAGATCCTTCATTCCGGAATAGTAACTGTAGTGGTTTGGCTCATGTCCGTTCAATGCAATATGCGGAAGATGATGCGTGCAGAGGATGTTCGGCATGTTGGGTTTCATTGCCTTTTTGATGCGCTCGACATAGAAAGTGTTGAATTCTTTATAGCGCGTTTCAATATCAAGAATGCGCCAATCCTGCCAGCCGTTCCATGGAAGAAGGTCGTCATTTTCACGATAGCGCATGCTTCCATCGAAAAAAAGACAGCCTCCGACAAAATTGTAGCCATTGATTTCGACAGCGGGGTCCGCATCCAGAATATGGATGTTTGGCGCATCCGTATTTTGGTTGCCGACTGCCTCCAATGTCTTTTCGAACGGTCTATCCCAAAACTCATGGTTACCTAATGTCGCCACAACTGGACATTCAGTGGAAAATAGACTGCTGAAGAAGGCGTTCAAACTGGAGACGAATGACGTAGGCACGGTATCACCAGTTACCGCAATTACATCGGGCATAGTGTCTTCCACTAAATCTCGAATGTTTTGGAGGAATGGTGTGAACCGCTGCCGATGAATTGCATCAAAGACATCATTCATTTGCAGATGCAGGTCTGAAAGGCATAGTATTTTCATGTTTATTCTCCAATGGATTGAGGTTCATTCTCCATTGTTTTGCTCGGCGGGTGTGTCCCATGTTTCTCTATAAAAACCAACATAGTCAGCTATGCATTGGGGATACAAGGGATAATATTTTCTACAGAGTTTTTTGAAAAGCCTTAAACATTTTTCTTCACAAGCAAAATCCAGAAGGCTGTCAAGAGTGTGTTCAATTTCATTCTGGCTGGCTGTTCTTTCACAAAGTTCTGTTACAATTGGTAAATAAGCATGATAGGCCATGTCATATAATTTTTTCATTTCGGAGGCGATTATTTTGATTTCGGACATGTTTTTTTCATCCATCGACAATCCCCCTGTTTTTTCAGTAATTTGGCAATTCAGAAGAACGGTACTGCTTGTTATCATCCTTCTGTCACGTCTTCTAGGTTTTCCTGCATGGTTTCCTTACAGTCGTAGAGATGAGTACGAAGCGCGATGGTCTCTTCCAATTCATCCTGATATTGTTTTATCTGCATGGCAATGTGTTCAGCCCACGGATATTTTTCATTTTCGCAATCTTTGGCATAGAAGGAGGTTTCATTGCCATATATGCGAGAATCTCCCTAAAGATACGTTCGATATTCTCCGTACATTCCTCGATTTTCTCATCCAGTTCGTTTTTGGCGATGCGTATCAGATAACCATGGTATTTGTAGTAAGTTCCCCAGCTCATATCGTTTCCTTTTAGTTTGTATTTTGACTAAAAAATACTGATAATATAAGCCAAGATATAGAATATGCAAATTATTCCATATACTATTTCCCTCTACTATGGTTCATTTTTGTTTTTGTCAAGAATTATTGCACGATTGAGAGCTTCTCAAAAGTGAAAATACTCACTCAGTTCTCACTCCACCACTTCGTAAACATGCACGCCAAATGGCGCGAAGCGGTCTTGAAGTATACCGTCCGACAGTGTGACCTCACGGTCCTCAAACCAGACGCGGGCGCGTGACATCTTCGGGCAGTCGATTTTCATGGTGACATCCGCCTTGGCCGAATTGGCGCAAATGAGGAAGAGATGGCCGTTGTGGCGCTTGGCCAGCACGCTGATGGAGGGATAGTCGTACATGTCCTTCTCGGGGCCTTCCGTGACGGTCGCCTTGATTGGCAGACAGCCTTCCTCCAATATCACATCCGACAGCGCACTGAGCTCCTTGCTTACGCGGCAATTGTTCTTCCAAATCTCCTCGCTAATGGTCGCGCCTTCAAAGCTTTTGGCCGTGTAGGCAAACCATGTGATGCCGTTGGCGCCGTGGATGATCGCCTCGTAGCACATGACGCGCAGTTCGTCGGCGTTTGGGAAACGGTGCCAGTCGCCGCCCTTGAAATTTTGGATGATGGGCCAGACCGTCTTGGTCGGATTGCCGTTGCGCTCAATGTCACGGCGCACATTCGCCAGGGTCCTGATGATTTTGGCGGCTGCGGCGTCTTCATCCCTCTTCTGGTAGAAGCTGTAGATTTCGGGATTAATGCCATCCGTCGAATGGACGAACGGATAGTAGTTTGAGTAGCCCTCGGGATTCGGGCTGATCCAGTCCGCCTGTATAGTGAGATGGTCGGGATCAATCCGATGGAGAAGCTCGCTCCAACGGCGGACATCGTCCGCGTTGACAAAGGTGGCCGTGTCATCGCCGACATACCATGCCATCATGGCGGGGCTGGAGAACTGGCGCAGGATGTTGCTGAAGTTCAATGAATAGTTCATGGCGGTGTGCCCTGCGTTGGTGAACACCATCACGCCGTGGCGTTCCGCCGCCGCCAGTAACTCCTGAATGTCTTTCGATCCTTCATATGGATTCGCCAAGTAGGTGTGGACGGTGTTGACGCCCGCTTCCTTCAGGCCCGCGAAAGCCTTGTCGAAGTCGTTGTCATTGAAGTCACATCTGTTGAAGCCATAGAAACCGATGGGGAAGAAGGGCTTGCCATTCAGCAACACCGCGCCGTCCTTCCGCAGGGAGAGGTGATTCGGCGACATCTTGTCCGTCACATGGACAAAGCCGATGTCCGATGCCTCGTGGCCGAGTTCATCCTTGACCGTGATCTTCAGCATATGGAAATTCGCATCGCCGTGCGTTTTCTGGGACTCTTCGTTGGGTGCCAGACCATCAGCGGGCGCATAGGTCAGGTGGCCGCCTTGCGTCCGCTTCATGGCGGAGGTGATGTCGATGTTGTCCAACGTCACGTTGAGGCTGCTCCAGTCAATGGTTGAATCATCGGTGATTTCAAGTTCGACAGGCGTCTTTGCGTCACGAACTCTGACAGGCGAAATCTGGCGAATGACAGGCGCCGCGTTGTCCGCACCGCTCCATTTGGTGTCCACGGTCTTGCCGCAGACAACGCGTCTCAGCGTCGGCGTGGCATCGTTCGTGGTGGTCAACGTGGCTTCGTAGCGCATCCAGCAATTGGCAAAGGGGAGCTTGACAGAGCCTGCCGCCCCACGCAGCCGCTCCTTGGTTTGCGACTCTTCCCACTGGCCGTCAGGCGTGCCGTTCTTGTCGGCGCAACGGAACAGCTTGAAGGCAATGGACGTGCCTTCGGGAACGTCCGCATCCCACGAGAAGGCCTGCCCTGAGCCCTTGCCGACGAATATCGGCCTTGACACGGCAGTGCATGAAGGCGCGAGTGCGCCGCCGCCTTCAGTGCATTCGAAATCGACATGCGTGTAGAGGATAAAGTTCCAGCTCCTCAGATTCGGCGCGTCGGCGCCAAGCTGAATATATGCCTTGGCGGCGTTTGGCGGGACGTCACCCGTGATGACATTTTCGCTGGCACGGTCACTTCTGACACGCGGCAACGTGATGAAATCCTGCTTCACGTCGTTGTCGTTTTCATCCATCCACATGATGAAATTGGGTCTGGATTCACCCCAGCCACGGTAGGTGACTTGATCAAGGTTCAGGTCGGAGCAGACGCCAATCGACAGGCGGAAACGGCCGCCAGGCGCGACTGCGAAGGACTTCGACCCCATGAAGAAACAGGTATCGTCCGAGGTGTTCGGCTGATCGCGGCGGGTGACCAGAAGCCCGGACTTGCCGTCGCGTTTCCCCAAGGCGATTTCCAGTTTGTTGCCGTAATTATTCGTGATTGTCCACTTCTCGGAGAGCTTTTCGGCACTGTCCATTTTCGCAAAATCAATTGTCGTACTGCTGACGAATTTGGGGCCGATGCGCAGTGCGCCGTCTTCGTTGATGATACCTTGCTCTAGTCGTGTGAATATAGGCGCAATCACAGGCGTGGCTTCTGTAGATAGGTTGGAGAACTGGCGGCAACCACAGGCTAGCATCGCCACGGCAGATGTAATCAGAAAAAGCAGTTTTTTCATTGAAAACACCTCAAAATATGAATTAGGAAGAATTTTTTGGGGGAAGACACATCCCTCGCCAATAGCGGCTGATAGATCCTGTTTTTGTGAAATTAACTCTGCGGACAGTTATAATGGGTCGCTGATGTTTATTTCATCAAGCTGTTTCTGAAGGCTTGACAGGAAATTCGGCCAATCCTCTGAGTGCAGGAATGCCTCGGTGTCGCCTGCTTCCATACGTTCCTGCTTGCCAAAGGTGTCATTTTGCCCTGTATGGTTACCGACAAAGATATCCACATGCTCCTGACGGCAGCGCAGGATGCTTTTCTGGTATAGGCCTCTTCTGTCTTCAGCTTCAAGCTGGTGTTCGTGGATATACTTGGAAGTAAGTGTGTTGAATCCGGCGCCGCCCATCATGCCAGCGCGAAGGGTGCGTCCATTCTGGGTTATGTTCCAGAAGAATGAGATTGTGCCTAGTGTATGTCCGGGAGTTTCGACGCATTCCATGTCAAGATTGCCCAGGCGTATATGGTCGCCGTCGTGGATGTGTTGGTCTGGCTCAAAGTGGTTGTAGTGCCTGTTGCCGACGCCGGAGAGCGTAGGATGTTTTCCATTGGCGATTGAGCAGTCTTTTTCACCCATGAAGGTCTTTGCCCCAGTGAGTTGCTTTAGTGCAAAAGTGGCTCCTGCATGGTCCAGATGAGCATGTGAATGCACGATGTAGCGGATGTCCTTGGGATCAAAGCCTAGAATGCGAATGTTTTCAAGCACCATGTAGAGGAATTCCTGATAGCCTGGATCGATGATTACAAGCCCCTCCCCAGTGTCAATGATGTGGGTGGAAGCAGGCTGAAAACCCACAAAGTACAGGTTGCCGTAGATACGGAATGGACGCTTGTAATAGGTCCAGGGTGCGAGAAGATCAGCTGCCATGATTGTTTTGCCTTGTTTTGATGATGTGTAACTAAGTTGTCATGGCAAATTTAGCATTGTGTGTGGAATAATCAACCTAAAAGGCGGCTAATTGGCAATTTAATGGAATAGCAGAATTTTCAGAAAAAACACTTTTTCTCCGAGAATAGACTTAAAAAGGAGAAGCATTGTACTACTATTTACAAAAATAACTAGTCTAAAAAGCATCTAATGGTGGTTGTCAAGGGTAATGCATATGAAGAAGGTGGCTTTTGAGTGAATACGATGATGTTTTTAGATTGAAAATACTTACATGAGTCCCCGCTGTAACTTTTCGGCCCATGACAGCTTGCAAAGACATATTGCGCCATTAATTTAAGCATTGGTCAACAACCTCACATGATGTGGGGATCTGAATAGTTACGTTAGAGGAAACACTACAGAATGTCATATCCATTAGAAGAACTTGCAACGACGGCGGATTACGAGACATTCGCCTTTTCACCCGAAAACCCGACTGGGACGCGTGGCGGCGGCAAGCCGGACCACCCGACGATGAAGGATTCGGCGTGCATTTCAATCGCCCCCGGCGAAACCGCCACGATAGTGGATTGCGAAGGTCCAGCGGAACTCCGCAGCTGGTGGTGTGGAGGCTATTCCGGTTCCGACTTCATTCTCCGCATCTACTGGGACGGCCAGAAGCATCCCTCCGTGGAATCGCCCCTCTGCGCCTTTTTCGGCTTCCCGTTCAACGGCGTGACGCAGGATCATACGCGTAAGTTCCCCGTCCTCAACTCGATACCCGTGCTTGTGACGGCCTACAAAGGGTTGAACTGCTTCTGGCCCATGCCCTTCAGAAAACACTGCCGAATCACGGTGACCAACATCGGCAAGGTGCGCTGGCCTCTCTACTGGATGATAACAGGAATTCGCAAGCCCCTTCCGGAGAACACAGTGTATTTCCACGCCTCCTATCGCTCGGCGAGACCCGTTCCCGATCAACAGGTCTATACAATCATTGACGGCATCCGCGGCCAGGGCCATTATGTCGGGACGTCGCTTGGCATCGAAGTCAATGACGGGGCCTGCTGGTGTGAAGGCGAAGTGAAGATGTTCCTTGATGGCGAGACAAACGCGTCGCTGAACTATACGGGCACGGAAGACTATTTCTGCGGCTCCTACAATTTCGGGGCGGACCAGCTTCGGCAGTACCATGATTTCTCCGGACCCTTCTGCGGCATGTACAACATCTCATACCGAATGTGCCGCCTCTATGCCCCGAATCGCTTCATGGCCTATCGCTGGCACATCCCGGATCCGGTGTATTTCAAGAAGAGCTTCCGCATGACCGTACAGGATTTCGGGATCGATTATAGCACTGAACAAAGAGAGTCCGTCTGCCGGAAGGACGATTTTGTCTCCGTCGCCTACTGGTATCAGACCCTGCCTTCGCAGCCCCTTGCCCCGCTACCCGACTACGACGTCATCAAACTCAACGACATCCCGTAAGACAAAGCTGGCGAAAGTTTTACCGCCGCCAAGCGACGCTTGGCAACTGGAGCTTCTGGAAATTCTGAAAGCTCTGGAAGTTCGGCATCATCTGCGTCTTGGCATCCTATTTCCATTTGCCGTGGGCGAGTATTTTCAAGCTGAAATTATGACCATATTTGTCCAAAATGACACTATCCAATAGGAGATGGGGATTCGTTTTTCAGGATAAAACTTTTTCTCAGAAAATTGACTTGAAAAGGAGAAGGATAATGCTATTATTAGTCAAAATAATTAGCATAATTCAAATCTAATGGTTTTTTTTATAGGGTGAAAATATTCAGACTGGCATAATGATGCCATTTGCCCCGCTCGAACCAGAGGAGGGAGGTTGGCTCCATGACGATAGAGGACATCCAGAGATTGATAGCAGACGATGAGAACCGTGAGTTGGAAGTGAAAAAGAGCACCGGCGAGTTGAAGGACGGGATGCATTCGGCATGCGCCTTTCTTAACACAGATGGCGGTTGGCTCATATTTGGCATCACTTCAAAGTCGCTGAAAGTACTTGGCGAACAGGTGACGGACAGCACCCGTCGGGAAATCTCCGAGGCCATCAGCGGTCTTGAACCTGCATTGGATGTTCGCCCCGAATATATTGATATCCCAGGACGCCCAGGATTCAAACTCATAATCATGCAATTTGACGGTTGGGTTCATGGCAAGCGACCATACACTTTTCACGGCTGCCCATATTGGCGTGTTGAGAGCACCACCAGGGTGATGCCGCGCGAAGTGTTTGAGGCGCGCATTCGTGAAAGTGCCCCGTTGCAATATGCGTGGGAAAACCAGACTACTTCCGATGTGGAAGTTGGCGACTTGAACAAGACCGTCATTTACAATGCAGTTCGTGGGGGAATTCGAGGCGGAAGAATGCCTGATAGTGCCTTGGACGAGCCAGTTGAGGCTATTCTTTCCCGCTGGGAGTTGCTCAAGGATGGTAAGCCCGTCAATGCCGCTGTGGCTTTGTTTGCCGGCACATCGAATCCGTTTCCGCAATTGAGTCTTCGCATGGCGCGCTTCAAAGGGACGAACATGGAGGAGTTTATCGACAGCAAATGGGAACGCGGCAACATCTTCGAACTGCTGGATATGGGAATGGCCTTCTGCTTCAAGCACTTAAATCTGAATGGGCGCATCAGGGGACTTCTCCGCGAAGAACATCTTGAGATACCCGTGGAGGCTCTGAGGGAGGCGTTGGTCAATGCACTGTGTCACCGCCGATATGACGATCCAAGAGAAAGCATAGGGCTTGCCATCTATGACGATCGCGTGGAGATAAGCAATCCCGGTCACCTTCCGCCAGGCGTTACCCCAGAGAACATCAAGACCTTTCACACATCCCGTCCATACAACCCTAAACTCGCCCAGGTTCTGTACAAGGCAACCCGTATCGAAAATTGGGGGTCTGGAATACAACGAATGATCAACGCCTGCTTGAATCAGGAACTGCCAGAGCCTGTTTACCAGATATGGGCAGACGGGACGATTGTCATTGTCTTCCGCAAGATGAGTACCACAGACAATCGAACTGATGTCCCCCAAGGTGTCCCTCAGGGTGTCCCTCAAGGTGTCCCTCAAGATGACATTGATTCATCCATTGTAAGGTTGATTCGCGAAGACAACAGAATAAGTGCCGAGCGCATAGCGGAAAAACTGTCTGTAAGTGCCAAAACCATTAAGCGTCATATCGCTAAAATGCCGGCCATCAGGTATGTTGGCAGTGGGTATAGTGGCCATTGGGAAATAGTGGATTGAGTCACAATCATTAATCTTATGCTTGACTGGCGTGCTTATTCTCTGCATAGGTTACCCTACGGCATCCATCGACACCGATTTGTAAAAGACCGCACGGCGAAGGTATTTCTGTCACTTCATTCTCGCTTAATAAATGATCCTTTGACGAGAGAACGGCGATAATCAACCTGAATACTGTCGCTTTTCTTCATTCATTGGCGTTTTAGATTATTTGTTGATTAACGTTGGATAAACAACCGCAAGAATGCTACATTAAGAATCTAACAATGGCCTCATGCCAGACTGCACTGTCGTTTGCTTTTGAATATGAGGGGAGAATAGTGAAATGAGAAAACGAGATACTCAACAAGACGCAAGTGTCGAACTTGCCAATTCTGTCAAAGCATTGAAATTGGCGATACTACAGGCGCAACATGCCGTAGCAGCAGATGGAAACCGCGCGTGATGCTGATGCTATATCTTGGAATTGGTCGTTTCATCTCGCATAAGACACGCAATGGAATATGGGGAGACGGAGCCACCAATGCCATTGCAGAGCAACTCCAACGTGAAATGCCAGGATTGCGTGGATTCAGTGGTGTCCAGTTAAGGCGAATGCGGCAATTCTACGAGGAATGGCATCATTCCTTAATTTGTTCGCCATTGGCGAACAAATTAGTTGTCACCAACTCGACTGACTCCTCACAAAGACTAATCGCTATGCCAGAAATCTTGCAAACGCCTCTTCCTATCCTTGCTGAATGGTCAATTTGCTAACCGTTGGCGAACAAAATAAACGAGAACGAGTTCTTTGCAATCAGCTTCACTCACCACATGGAAATAATCGTCAAGGCCAAGGAACTTGATGAGTGCCTTTTCTACATCCATGAGGCGGTCATTAATCACTGGAACAAGGATGTTCTACGGTCACAACTGAAGGCTGACATCTATCATCATTCTGGAAAAATGCCAAGCAACTTCAGTTCGGCAATCACAGAGACGAAACTGGCGATGAAGGCTCTTGGAATGTTCAGGGACGAATATCTGCTGGACTTCATAAACACCGAGGAACTCGACGTCACCAATCCAGAGGACATTGACGAGCCTGTCATCGAGCACGCCATCGTGGCGCATATCCGTCAATTCATCCTGACCTTCGGACGAGACTTCAGTTTCATCTCCAACCAATACAGACTGGAAGTGATGGGGGAGGAGCAGTTCATCGACCTGCTTTTCTTCAACCGCGAACTGAACTGCCTTGTCGCCGTGGAACTGAAGAAGGGGCATTTCAAGTCCTCCTATCTTGGGCAGCTGAATCTTTACCTTCAGGCGCTGGATGACCAGGTGCGCAAGCCCCACGAGAATCCTCCCATCGGCATCATCCTCTGCAAGTCGGCAAACAGGGCCTTCGTCGAATATGCCGTCCGCGACTACAAGAATCCGATGGAAGTGGCGACATACCGCACTGCAGACGAAATGCCGGAACAGTTGCGCAAGGCATTGCCTGACATCGAGGAACTCAAACGACAGCTTTCCAACACTGGTGATTTGGAGGAAAGCAAAAGCGAATGAAGGCTACAGGACATATTATTATGAGAAAACTGTTCATCATTTCTGGGCTTGTGGAATTGGAAGGAAGCCCTCTCGCATGATTGGATGTGAAGAAGGGCTTCCTTTTTGTTTTTTGATGGCAAATGTACAAAAAATGTCAGGCAGATGTACAAAAAATGTATAGCAAAGGTCTTTTGCGCCACTTTTTGTGCCTGAAAAGAAGTTGGCATGATTCTTGCGTATTGAAATATGACGTTGCTGATTTCGGTGAAAGTGGAAGTCGGTCAAATGATGATATGACAACAAACGGAGTTCAATATGCAAAATATAAAAAAAGCGATTATCCTGTTCATTTCATTCATGTCGCTGTTGCTTTTGTCTCTCTGTGGGGGGGGATGCGTGCGCATTGCCGAGACAATAACCGTAGGGGGGCTTCCACCACCATATTGCATTTATTCTGGCACAATGGGGCTTGTTGGCTTTCCTGTCAATGCGGCTGTAACGGGGGAGGGTTTTCGCGAAAAGGTGCTTTTGCCGATAGTACAATTACCGCTATTTGTCGTGGATCTTCCTCTGGAACTTGCGGTGGACACCATCTGCCTGCCAGTTGATCTCGTACATTGTGTGCAGTATTGCAAAGATCCCCCGTTGGACAAGTATCTGAGAGACAACGACCTGAAAGGACTGGAAAAGAAATTGAAGGAGGGCGTTTCGCCGAATGTCGTCTCTCCTTGGTTCCATGAAAGAGAGCCATTGCTGTACCAGGCATACGAGAATCATCATGAAGAAGCTTTTGAGTTGCTTCTCAACTATGGCGCAAAGATCCCGTTCACGTTACTTCAAGTTGAGGAAAATCTGGACGAATTCACCTACAGAATGTTGCAAAGGGTGTTCAGGGATGGTTGTCCGGAAGAACTCCAATGTCAGGAACTGAAAGATTGTTTTTCCTATTGGATTCTGAAGTACTTGATGCATGAGGAGCAGTCGTCGCCCAATGACAGGCTGCTTGTAGACTTCATGATTTTGCTATTGGAGAACGGTTTTTCTCCCAACGAGTGGAACAATCGGAGAGGGGATCTTCCCTGTTCACCACCGAATCTGTATCCTCTTGATGTCGTGATGGCAAACACGGCAATGGACCCGACGGAGAAGGACAGGCTGATAGAGGCAATGCGCAAGCACGGTGCTCTGACCTATGAGGAAGCCAGCCATTTGCCGCCATCTCGGTAGGACATAGTTGCATTACTGTGCTGGCCTTATATAATTTGATTCTTGTTGACTGTTTTTCGTGGCGCGCCCCGTGTGCTATATCATGGGGGCATTTCATCCCTCGATACAAGCCGCTTCTGGATTGCGTGTAGGGGGTAACAAGATATTTCTCAATTGATGTAATACCAACTTGTTATGTGTGTTATGGATTTGTCTCTTTGGCTTTCAACGGCATGCGGTGTAAATGTTCCTCTGGCGTTGCTCGCCATAATCCATTTTCCCTGCGGAACTCCGTTGGACCGATGTCGGAACTTTCAAGCACAAACAAATCGTTGCCCTTCCACACTCCGCGGGCATTATGGTAAATGGAAGCGGCTGTATAAAAAGTCTGTTCGCCAATTATCACCGTATAGCAGTTGTTGTTTCCCTTAACCAAAAGGATTGCGGCTGTTTGCTTGTCAGGTGAAGCTACTTTTATCGGATTAAACCTTGTTGTTTCCAAAACGATAATCCATATAGAAATCGACAAAATCAGCAAGGCGGGGACTTTCATTTTCAACCAAGAGCCGAAAAGCAACGGCAATAATAACGGCACACAAGCCACCAGCAGCCAGATGGTAGGATTGCCGAGCACAAGAAAACTCAAAAAGAACATTACCGTTCCAGCGGACAGACCGATGGCTGCGAGTTCGTTTCTCCAATTCTTCGGATCCTTAAAAAACTGCATGATAATCTCCTATCATGACTCTACATCGTCGATTTCCCACATAAAGCACTCTCTTAACTATCAACTGCTTTCCTGTGCGGGTGCGTCCCAGAAGACAAGTCTGCGAAGGAGGGGATTCATACTATTTCACTGGTCAGTTCATTTCAGATGAATCTTCTGATTCTGGCTATGAGGCTTGTCTGGTTTCGTCTTCTCGGCTTTTCCCTCGGCAATCAACTCCTTGACAATGTTCTTGAGTGTTGTGGTGATCTGGGCATAGCCGACAACCGACGCTATTTCCGCTATGGACAAATCACCTTTTGACTTCAAGGCCTTGACGACCAGTTTCTTGGTTTCGTCGTGACTTCTGCGTTTTTTCGGCTGAATTGCTTTGGAAGTCGCGCCTCCAGAGGATAGCCTCTCGTTTGACTGTTTGGGAATGAAGTCGTCATGTACTGGCAGTGTCACCAGGAAATAACTTCTTTCCGTATCAGTTTCAAAAATCGGAGGTTTGGAGCCATTCTGCCGCATTGCCCTCAGAATGGCGGGAATGCCAGTGTTCCGCCCCTCGACCAGATCCAGTTCCTTCAGAAAGTCGCCAATGCGACGGTTGCGATTTTGTCGCGAGACAAGGTGGCACTTGCGAAGATCCTCATCCGAAATGGACAGGTCTGGCCCTGGAAGACTCAATATCTCCATTTTCTCGGGTGTCAGCGTGACGGTGATAGGCTCTGGAATTTCGTATGATTTATGGTACACGGCATTGGAGAGCGCCTCCTCAATTGCCTTGAAGGGAATGTTCCATGTGTGGATGGCCTCGGCCTGTCCATCGACTTTGGTGATCTGCATCTTCAGCATATAGTTCTTGATGTATGCCAGAGCATCCCTGAGCTGCTTGTCCAATGGGCCGCGAAAATACTTCTCCACCATTCGCTCGCCAGTCGGTTCGGGCTTGTCGACCACTTCAATCTGGGCATAGCGGAAGAAGTTCTCCGGGGCGTTATTAAAGAACATAAGTCCAACATTCAGCGGTTTGCAGAACTCGGTCGTGCCGCCTACAAGACGCATATTCCTGGCAATGTCCAGCAGGGGCTTTTCAAGTGCCTCGCCATACAGTTCGCTTTTCACCGTGTGGAGGAACTCGGAAATCAGCGATGTCTTCAAATCCGTGATTTCCGCAAACTGGTTCAGCCTGTCATCAAAGGGGATGCGGTGCGTCATAAGCACAAGCTCACGCTCCTCCTTTGCATTGGCCCGAATCGTGCTTGCCATCTTGCGGATATAATATGCCCTCTCCCAATCCCGCGACTTGTCTGAAGGGAAATGGACTGGACATTTGTATGGACGATCCTCCCCGCCTGGAATCCAAATGACGACAATGTCCTTTCCATCATATTCCATCGGTTCGACCGCAGGAAGATAACGCGGCTCAATGAGATTGCACTTGTTCAGGATATCCTTGTTGATTCTGTCAATGGCACCCTTCGCAAGTCCCTTGACCGGCAGAAGAGGACGTCCGTCACGCTCCTCGATTCCCAAGATGATATAACCGCCTCCACAGTTGTCGATGTCATTCGCAAAAGCGCAGATACTGTGAACGACGGACTCTGGATTCCAATCGGACTTGTACTCAATCCTCGTGGATTCCACAACCCGCTGTTCAATAAGTTCCTTTATGTTGACTGGCAATGCCATAATGTTGGTCTCCTAAAAAACTATCTGCGTTTGATTTGTGTCTTGACTTGTGTCTTGACTTGTGTCTTGCTTGTGTCTTGACTTGTGTCTTGACTTGTGTCTTGACTTGTGTCTTGACTTGTGTCTTGACTTGTGTCTTGACTTGTGTCTTGACTTGTGTCTTGACTTGGGTCTTGACTTGGGTCTTGACTTGGGTCTTGACTTGGGTCTTGACTTGGGTCTTGACTTGGGTCTTAATATAGTCAGGAAAACACTATTTCCCAAACATTCAAGCGTATTTTCTGGTTCTTTGTATTTTACGGAATTTCCCGTCAGTAGGAGTTTTATCTGCACAGGTTGCCCGACACCGCCCCACCGACGCCGATTTGTAAAAGACCGCGTTTCGCATCTCATGTTGGCATTTTGAGGTTTGAAACCTTCTCCGCCCCACCTCAAAATCCTTCTCTGTTCTTCAGCGGAGAAGAATAGCATCGCATTTCTCTTGACATCCATTCAATGCTATTCAAGAAAAAATCGGAGAATGTTGGCGTCTTGAGGCGGAAAATGTCAATTTAGGGGAAAAGCCGACGGTCTTTTCAAACGGAGAAAACTGGCGGAAAAACGGTTGGAGAGATGTCCGCAACGGCCTTTTCCCCGTTCTCCGCAGATGAGTCTCGCCGAACGGATAATCCGCGCAAGTGCCGCATTTTACGGAAGTTGCGGGAAACGAAAAAGCCCACTGACGGGAAAGCCGTCAATGGGCTGCGTGAAAAGCGATGGTCGGACGAGGATGGGTGATTTAGAACCCTTCTCCGGCGTTCTCCAATCGCTAACCCGCGGTCTTTTCGAAAGCCAGCCGTCGGGAGAACGGAAAACCGTTGTTTTCTACCTCGGGGAAAAGGTTGAAAAGGTCGTTTCGTCCTTGATTGGCGCGAATGGACCATCTGCGCGGAGAATGGACGACAAAAGAAGAAGGGGTGTTCAGTTTGCAGTCGCCAGGCGAAGTCTCACGGAATCGGGAGGAGGAAACGGATGTCGTCCGTTCGCTGCCATACGTCAGAGCCTTCTTCCTTTACTACATCAAGACCGCCATCGTCGATGCCGTCTGGTCCGATGCTCCAGATTTGGACGGCTTCGACGGTCTCCGTCTTGTCCTCCAATGTCCATTCTCCGTTTTGCGAGGGTTCGACGTCTTCCGCTCCTTCCTCTGTCTCGCCAGGAAGCCATTTTGCGTAGTAGCGCCTGACCTCGCATTGCCCCTTGCGGTATTTCAGCGGCTGGTTGGTGAACGGGTCTGCGGGAAGGTCGTTTGGGGAATCAGGATAAACTCCCGTGCGTCGCTTCAGCTGTTCCACCGCAATGAGACCGCGCAGAACACGGCAGGAGGCGATATAACTGCGTTTCTTTTGACTTGTCCGTGACAGTGATGAAATCATCCTATCCGCCAAGACGCTGCCTGTTGCCTTTTGGGGCAACTGTTCGAAACTCGTGACCTTCATCACCCTTGCGCAATCCCTCGCGCTCTTGGCAGCGAGCCACCAGCCCTGTGGAAAGGAGAACCGAATCGATTTGAAATAGAGCCAATAATTCCAATTGCCATTAAAATCGTAAGCCTTCCATTCCGTCAAATGCTCACCCACCACCAACTGGAGCAACTCCAGATTAATGATAGCTTGCGAGTAGAGAATCATCTTTTCCTTCTGCTCAAAACTCTTCTCCCAGTGGAGCAACTGATTCGTCTGTTCCTCCAGCCATTTGTCCGTAGGAAGTCCAGAAGCGAGCAACTTGGCGAGCATTTCATTCCGAATCAAGCCGACTTGGCGCCAGATTAAAAATGCGATATGAAAACAATCCCTGCTGAGAAAATCGCACAGAATGTCAAGATGTGCGATGCATTGGGCCGCCGTATTGAAATCACCCGAATCAATCGCATACTGACAGCGGCGTTGCTCAATGCGTGCCAACTTCCTGCATTCGGAGAGTTCAGGCAATGGCATTCCGTAAAGATATTTAGCCGAAAAATCCTTCTCGTCTGGAGGCATCGGAGAGACATAATATTGCTGTAACCCCGCAGTCTTCAAACTGTTCAGGAAGCTTGTACGCCGCTTTTCATAGAGTTCTTTCGGGAGAACGGCATCTGGATAGGCATCGAAGGTGCATTCGCCATTATCCTCTGTTTTCTTTTGTTCTTGGTCATATCGCTCCAAAGAGGCGTCCAGGCGTTTCCAGTAGGCAGCATCGGGTGCTTGCCCGTCATAATAGATTTGCCCGAGTCCAGCGCCCGTCATCGGATAGCCGAAATGCATCTCCAAAGCCTTTACGGAGGTTCGGTATTGGGCGTTGCTCCCAAGGGCAAAGCACAGCGTCACGACATAGATTCCCGCCATAATGGCCCATTGGACGCGGATGTCGCGACCGCAGAAGCGGCGCATCGAAACGCCAGACAATTTCGCCAGTATGCACCAGGTCAGGAGATAGGCGATTGCAAGCATCAGGAATCCCGCAAGCGTGAACCAGAAGCAGCCTTTGCCCGAAAGGCCGAACCACCGCCAGAACGGAACAACATACGGGATGTCTTGCCCAAGCCATTCTGGGCAGCGATTAAACTCGTGAGGCACTCTGTCCTCCAATGGATTTGCAAGGCAGAAGAGGGTGGAGAATACCAGAAAGGCCCCTGTCCAGGACAGCAAACAGGACAGAAGTTTCGCAGGAGGAACGATGGGGCGGAAGAGATAGACCGAACCGAAAAACGCCAGGCAGAACGCCGTCAGAATTGCCAAAACAGCTGTTATCGGAGGGTCAGACAACAGGTTGTAGACCAAGGCGGTACAGAGCGGCGTCAGCACCGCAACCGCCGCCAGCATCTTCAGCAGTCGCATCCAGAAACGCGGCGTTTGCTTGATGATGTAGACCACTCCCTTGATCACAAGAAATAGGCTGTAGAGACAAGAAAGTATGAGCCAAGAAAAGAATGTCACGGCCACAGCCGTAAACGTGAAGATTCGGCTGTAAGCCGCCACGCACGCGCAAAACACGCTGAAGGCACTCCAAAGCGTCAGCAAAAGCAGCGTCAATCCAAAGAACGCGCCCTGCTCGGGCTCGTCCCAGAAGAAGATTTTGCGGAGGAGGGGATTCATGGTTTTTTTCTTGTTGTTTTCATATTCCGCTCAATCAGGGATAATTCTGTACTTCATGTGCCTTGCCTTGAAGTAGCAGTATCCAGGGGCTATCTTATCGACAGTCATATCATCGTCGTCAATGAGATAAACGAATCCATCCTGCAAAATGACAGTTGAACCAAGCCAGAAATGGTCATATTCGTCTGAATGTCTGCTGGAAGTGTCATATTCCAGATCACCCCAGAACCAAACTTCAATCTTGCAGCCCCAGGTTCCATCAAAGAGCAGATAAAGAGTGCCATCTTCCATCAGTTCCTCTTTTGCGATGAATGCGTCGTGAAATCCACCAGACGCCCAGGAAAGATTGACAATATCCGCCTCCGTCTTGATTTCCGTTGTCTCTTCATATACATATCCTGCATCCATTGCACGGCATTTGTCAAGAATCTCCTTAGGCTGTTCGTCCCTGTCCAGAAAGGAATCAAGCAGTTCCCTATTCAAAAAATCAACGCAGCCAACGCCATTCTCATCCTTGCGCCAATTGCTCTGGTCGGCATCGATGATAATGACTTGTGGAATGATGTATTTTGTATTGGGAGCGAATGCAAGCCATTTGATCAGACGCCTCTTTTCAGCATCCCACACAATCCAATAAGGATTATGTATGTTCTGGAGATACTTCTCGTAATCATCCGTGGCCGTTATGTCCTTGTAGTAGCCAAATACTGCGGAAACATAGTACTTGCCTTCGCCTTGACGTATTATTGCGTGCATGTCGCCTCTTCCGTTTCTTGCTGTTTTCCCGCTACTGTCTTTTCCCTTTTTGCTTGCATTTTCCTAATACGGCGCGGTGATCCGCTGGTAGGCCATTCCATTGAAATCGTACAACTGCTTCGGTTCCAGCGGCAACTTCAATTCCAACGCGTAGATTGCGCCGTTTTCGGCATAGACGATACGTTTGCGGTAGGTGTCGTACTCCGCCCAGCACCAGTCCATACCGTCCATAAGCAC
Source organism: Victivallales bacterium (assembly GCA_017554445.1). Taxonomy (GTDB): domain Bacteria; phylum Verrucomicrobiota; class Lentisphaeria; order Oligosphaerales; family Oligosphaeraceae; genus UBA1407. Next base: position 9,474 of record JAFZIJ010000174.1, on the reverse strand, counting down.
CTTCCCGTCGGCATCCAGAAGACAATGCCGTTCCCAGTAGATTTCATGCCGAGACTCGTAGCCGCCAGGGAATTCCTTCCGCAGAATCCATCCATTGGAAAGTGTTTTCTCATAAAACCATCCTGGCTTGGCATTCTCCAAATATTGCCACCCATCACGTTCCAGGCGAAAGTCATAGACCATCATGCATTCTCCCCGAGTTCCCCAGCCTTGCTCCTTTTTCAGATAATCCGTGAGCGTAAGCTCCTTGAATCTGCGGTCCTGCACGCCAGGAATGGTCTTTGCAATCCATTCAGGCGGACGATTGAGGTAGAACTCCCTCTCGCTTTCGAAAATCCCGCCTCCATTCCATCCCGTGCCGTGCCACCAGAGGGAGAGCGCCTTGAGATAAGGAGTACGAGAGATTGCCGTCCAACTGTAGTCGTGGTAGTCGGCAGACTGCTCCATCCGTTGAAACTCCTGCCGATGTTCGTCGCGTATCAGTTTCTCCTCGTGCTCTGCTTCACGATGCTTTGCCTCGATGAAAGACTCAAAATCGGAAGTTTGATTCCTTTGCCATTCGTCATACCAATTGTAAAAGTTCCCAACCCTCCGTTCCACTTCCTCGCGGACGATTTTTTCCACAGGATTCACACGACCATACTTTGCAGCGAAGTAAATCAGATGCTCTCCCTTGGGAGACAAGTCGCATCGTAGCGGATAGATGCGACCGCGCAGCCACTGTCCCAAGGCGAAGGTGTCATTGCTGCGGTCCCAGCCGATGACGGCGACCTTGTCGGACGGACCACGCCGAAAGACAACTGCATTCGGTCCCCGTCGTGCCAGAATGGCGTGCAGGCGAGCAGGAGGCTTTGCATTCTGTGTTTTTGTGTCAAACATCATTATCTGCTATTTCATTCCCCCTTCGCGGGCGCGTCCCAGAAGAAGATTTTGCGGAGGAGGGGCTTCATGGTGTTGTGTTAACCTTATGTTGGCAGGTATGTGCGTTGTCGTTTTTGTCACTCATCTAATATAACCTCCAATGGCACATTTCAACCACGAGGGACGGAATTGAGGAGGTCAGGGAGTTTTTTCGTCGGACAGACCATTGGAAGCGAGGTCAGGCGGCTCATTTTTTGCCCGAAAAGCCGATTTGTAAAAGACCGCGTTTCATATCTCATATCTCTAATTTAAGGTTTGAAACAATCTTTTCTCCCGCCTCAAAATCCTTCCCTGTTCTTCCAAGGAGAAGATTTTGGTGTGTTTTCTCTTGACATCCATGTGACGCTATTCAAGAAAAAAGTGGAGAATTTGGGGTGTTTGAGGCGGAAAAAGTCGATTTAGGGGAAAAGTCGGCGGTCTTTTCAAACGGAGAAAAACGGCGGGAAAGCGGTTGGAGAAGCGTCCGAAACGGCCTTTTCTCCCTTCTCCGCAGGGGAATATCTGGAAACGGAGAATCCGCGCAAGTGCCGTAGTTTGAGGAGGTTGGCAGAAACGAAACAGCCCACTGACGGGAAAGCCGTCAATGGGCTGTTGGAAAAGCGATGGTCGAGGTGGCGGGGATTTTTACAAATCATTCTCTCCTGCTAAGCGGAAGTCCTACCCCTAAATCGACCTGTTTTCACGATTCTATTTTAGTTCCAACTCACTGTATTTCAAGATGTAGCAGTATTTCCAAGTGTTATTAAATCCTGATTCCACCATCCCCCGTCAAGTGAATGATGAAGTCGAAAAACACGGCTTCAAGATGATCATTGTGGAGAAACAGTCCAAATTACAGCAAATGCAGAGGCTCTCCAATGTTTACGCATCTAAATTCTTAAAAATCGTCCAATCGAATGGTTTTTCGTCCAAAATATGCTACATTATGGACGGAAACAAGATTGACTGGACGAAAAGGAAACGCATCATGAGAACCTTCGACTACGAAAAACTGGCCGAACTCCATTGGGACAACGAGGAGCTCAGGCACGTCGCGAAAATCCACGAATACAAGGGACGGCTTACTGCGTTTGCCGACCGCAATCCGAAAGAGGCATTGCGTCTGGTGGAAATCGCGAAGATACAGAGCACGGAATCCTCCAATCGGCTGGAGGGGATTGTCACGACCTCGACAAGGCTGCGGCAGCTTGTTCAGCAGAAAACCATGCCGCGCAGCAGAAGCGAGCGCGAAATCGTGGGATACAGGGATGTCCTGAACACCATCCACGAGAGCCACGAATACATTCCCATCAGGCCGTCGTACATCCTGCAGCTGCACCGTGATCTGATGAAGCCTGCAGGCCTTTCATACGGCGGGCATTTCAAGAATGTCCAGAACTACATCAGCGAGACGAGGGAGGACGGGACTGTCGTGACCAGATTCACCCCTGTTGCGCCATACGAGACGGAGAGCGCCATTGAGGCGATATGCGCCAGCTACAGGCGAACTCTGGCAATGGAGACTGTCGATCCGCTAATTCTGATTCCCGTCTTCGTCTGCGACTTCCTGTGCATCCATCCCTTCAACGATGGCAACGGCAGGATGAGCCGTCTGCTGACTCTGCTGATGCTCTACCAGAATGGATACGATGTCGGGAAGTACGTCAGCATAGAAGCGCAGATTGCCAAAGCCAAAGACGCTTATTATGATGCGCTCCAGATCGTCAGTGAAGGCTGGCACGAAGGACGGAACGACGTGAAGCCCTTCATCAGATATATGCTCCAGGTCATATTGTCCTGCTATGTTGAGTTTGAGTCGCGAGCCGACATTATCGGGGGAGCTGACCACTCCGCGTATGATGTCGTTCTCGCGTATGTCAAGTCCAAGGTCGGGCGTTTCCGCGGCACTGACGCCATTGAGGCCTGTTCGTCCGCTGGACGTTCCACCGTTCTGGCTAGCCTGAAGAAACTGGCGGAGGAAGGTGTCATACGAAAGGAAGGCGTTGGCCGAGCCACCTTCTATGTCCGCAATGACGATTCAGCGGATTAATCGTTGATTTGCGAAAACGTCCTGTTCTCCTGGAATGGATCCGACATCCTACGTCAAATGAGATGATTGTTTGTCCAAATAACGAATCGGGAAGCACTTTGCAAAACGCCTGCTCATTCGATGCCCAATTGGAGTCTGCGGAGTTCTTTGGCTAGTGATTCCCCAAAAGATTTTTCAGGAGATCAAGGTAATGAAACATTCAATAGAAAAAAGAGATGAGGCCATTCAACTCAGAAGAGCGGGAAAGACTGCAAAGGAAATATCATCCCAGACAGGAATCGGCATGACAACCTTGAAGGGATGGTTCAGGGAGGAAGAGATAAACCGCCTTCCAAAGGGAAAGTGGCCTACAGCGGAAGAGCAAAAAGCCATCGTCAATGAGTATCTTGAAAGCCATTCACCGAAGGCAATCAAGGAAAAGTACGGAATCGGCAAGACGACATTGTACCGTTGGAAGAAGAATCGCACAGTTGTCGCCAGAACTCATTCCGGATTGAAATACACCGCGGCGGACATCCAGAAGATGAAACGGCAGATCAAAAGCGACACGGTTTACAGGCAAATAGTCGAGGCCTGCAATTGCCTGCCCTCGTCGCCGATGAAAGAGCGTGTCCTTGAAATTGAACGGCTGAAGGACCGCTTCACAATCTATTCCCTTTGCAAGGTTCTTAAAGTCTCACACGAATCATACTATCGCATTTCCGCATCGTTGCGAGAAGAAAGCAAAACGCAATTTGAAATCAACGACCAGAATCTGATTCCGCGCATCCACTACGAGTTCAAGGAAAGCGGTGAACGCTTTGCCGCGCCGATGATCGCCCTCAAGTTGAAGGAAAAGGGAATCATCGTCTCCAAAGAGCATGTCCGCAGGCTGATGAAACAGGAGGGTCTGGTCAGCAAGCAATTCAGGCCTCGCTGCCATGGGAACACGACATGCAGGAAATACAATTACAGACGCAACAGGCTGAGACGCAACTTTACACAGTCAAAGCCAAATGCTTTCTGGGTCAGCGACATCACCTACGCCCGCGTCAACAAGGAGTTCTATGCCATCTGCACGATTCTCGACCTCTTCTCCCGAAAAACAGTTGGCTGGGGAATAGCGTCGGAGAACAACTGCGAACTGGTGTCCAGAACGTTCCAGCAGGCATTTGAAGATCGCGGACATCCAGAAGGACTGACATTCCACAGCGACCAGGGGGCACAATACACTGCGTATGATTTCAGAAAACTGCTGAGGGACCTGAACGTGCGCCAGTCATTGTCAAATCCGGGGACTCCCCATGACAACGCGGTTGCGGAATCCTTCTTCAGCACCTTCAAGCGCGAGGAACTGTCCCATAACTGCTATTATAGCCTTGAGGAACTTGAAAAGACCGTGGCGGATTATATCGACTTCTACAACCATAAACGCCCGCACCGAAAACTGAAATTGCGGACTCCCGACCAATGTGAACTGGAATATTCAAGACGGGAGGCGAAAGATGCTGAATGATGGGGTGATACCAAAAAGCGACTTTCGGGAAGGGACCGCAAGGTCTGTACCGAAAGTCGCAGCAATTGCAAGATTTTAGGCTAATATTTCTATGCTATTAAGCATAAATCATACTAATATTTATCAGTAAAATATATTCTCTTTTTATTGATTCCCAACGACAGGGGTATTCCATTAACTTCATTCTCTCTGAATAACTGGCTCCTTGCGCCGAGAATGCCAACCTTGTCACTTTGGGAATGGATTGACAACGTCCTGGACTACGGGGGCAACATCATGCGGCATGGGCCGCTGGACATGATAAAGGCAAAGGAGCCAGGCAGGGGCGGTGGCGGCGACGCACCCGCGAAGACCTGCCCGCAGTGCCACGCCATCATCCACGCCGGCTACGGCAAGTGCCCCGAATGCGGCCACGAGTTCCCGCCGCCAGAGCGCAGCAACCTGACGGAGCACGCCTCCAGCGAGGGCGTCCTTTCGGGCGAGGTCCGCGACGAGCACTATGACGTGCATAACGTGTACTACGAGCCGCACGTCAAGCGGAACGCAGAACCTGGGACGCCCAGGACGATGCGCGTGGACTACGAGGTCGCGCCGACGCAGTACAAGTCCGAGTGGGTCTGCCCCGAACACACGGGATACGCGCGGAGCAAGTTCGAGCGGTGGTGGCGCGAGCGCGCCTGCCCCGACTGCCCCGTCCCGAACACCGTGGACGAGGCGGTCGCCTGGGCGAACGCGGGAGCACTGGCCGTGCCGAAGGGCATCGTGGTCCGCTGGGTGACGGGCGAGAAGTTCGACCGCATCGTGAAGGTCGAGTGCGGCGACCGCCCGGAGATGACGGACGCGCTGATGTTCGCCATCGAGAGCGGGCCGCTCACATCGCCGTCTGGCGGCTATCCCGAAAACATCGGGGACGACGAACTGCCGTTCTGAACAATGAAACATGCCAATAACTACCCTTTCAAGGGAACAAATTGACAAAAACCAAGGAGTGAACCATGAGCTGGGGAACATACTACAAATACGACGGATACCTCTCGCGGATATCCAGGAGTCAGATAGACGAGGAGATCGAGGAGCACGAGGGCGACAACCGCCGCATCTACGCGGAGATGCTGGCCTATATGGCGCAGACACCGCCCGCCTACGCCAGGGACTGCGAGGGACGTGAATACCCCTGGAGCGAATTCCTCTCCCAGAAGATGCGTGAATACCAGGAGGAGCTGGAGGAGAACACCTATCTCCTGTGCCGTCTGCACCAGTGCCGCGAGGTGCTTCGCGAACACCCCGAGGACGTGGAGGAAGGCTGATGACACGAAGGCAGTTCGAGAGTCTTGAGGACGGCGTGATGGTCTGGTTCAGGCCGCCCTATCTGGCATACAGGATGCCGGGCGTCATCCGCACAATCGATAGGAAACGGGGCGTGTGGGTGAACTTCTTCGGCGACGGTCAGTGCCATTATGTCCCGCAGAGGGGGCGCGAGGAGAAGTTCGCCTCCTGGTGCGAGCCGGTCATCCCCTTCGGCGGCGTCCTGCTCGCCATGAGAATCAAATGAACACCGACATTTTTGCCGCGAATGTCAACAAATACTGTTAAGTTCCGCTGCAAAAATGTCACAACAGCAAGGATTCACGATGAAATACACCTACATCTTCCCAAGCATACTCATCGCGCTGGACGTGCTTTCGGCCATCGCCTATGGCTTCAGCCGCGACTGGAGGCAGGTCATCTACTGGCTCGCCGCCGCGACACTCTCCGCCTGCGTGACGTACCGATAGGAGGGACACTATGATTAGTAATAATCTGTTTCAACGTCTTGAAGGAAACGTTCTTCGACATAACGTTTCAGATATACCTTCTTTGTGCCTGGTGGAAACTCGATGAACTCGGGAGGGGAGACAAATACGAATTGGGCATTTGGGAATGCCGTGTGAAAACTTGCGCATTCCCCAAACATAATGATTGTGTCCGTTTTCGGAAAGACATTGGACACCCATCCCTCGCAACTGTCAACGGGAATGACTGCACTTGTCCGCGACTGGACGAATTGCCTCACATCACGGAGATTCCAGTGGCAGTCGTAAAGAAACAGGCGTTTGTCTTTTTCGCGGCGATTCAGGACAATAAAGCCGTCTTTGATTTGAGGAGTCTCGCTGCTGTAGAAAACAAATACGAAACAGCTAAGCATCAGGGACGACATCGTGCAAAGCATCACTTTCCTGCGCTTGATTCCGCCAAGGCCAAGCAGCACTCCAGAGACCACAAAAAGCCCCAATGTCAGCCACGACAGGATGAAGTTGGAAACAGACAGTCCACCATGTTCCCGAAAATCAAAAAGGGCTGGCCAGTCAAACACGCTTGCGGAGAACGCCGAGAGGCACAGTCCAGCGAAGGAACACCACACTGCAGGCACTCTCCCGCAGCCATTGACGAGTGCATGGAATAGAAAGAGGAACCAGAAGAACGCGGCAGGAATGCCCAATTCGCAAAGCAGTGTCAGGTGGGAGTTGACAAGCGTGCGCACGTTGATTCCGTCCAGGAGAAACGCGGAGGCAATTTTCCCCGAGTTGCCAAGACCCACGCCAAGCGGATTGGCCGCCGCCAGCTTCAGACCGGCCAGCCATATCTGCGGGCGGTTCGTGACCGCCTTGTCCAATGCGAAACGAGATTGGATTCCGACAAGGGCAAAGACAAGAAGACCCACGAATGCAAACAGGCAGATTTTCTTCCACTGGTATTTGCGTGTCAGCAGCAGATAGGCCACGAACTCGAACGCAAGAACAATCGCTCCCGTGCGTGAAAACGTCATCGCAAGTGGCACAATCAGCAGAAGGGAAAGGCATTCGCCAAGCCGCGCATGTTTATTCCAGCCCCAGCACAATGGAATTAGGGCGCAGATGAGCGCGGCGGCGTGGTTGGGGTTGCTGAAGCCAAACGCCTGTCTTACGATGCCATTGACGGTGAACACCATCATTCCAGCCACAGTTCCTTTATTCTGTCGTTTGCAAGCGGATTGCGGAACATCGGCTGGATGTCTTCCGCCCTTTGCCTGATGTGTTTCGTGTCATCCTCGCCATACACCTTGGCGGTGTCTGCATTCAGCAATGCCTCGAACCATGTTTCGGCAAGTTTCAGCGAAAGGCTGTCCATTTCATGCCCGCCTCCTCCAGGCTTCCACAGAACTTCAGTGCCCTTTTCACGATAGCCATAGACAAACTGCCTGCTGATGACAAACCGTATGCTGTCTTCAATGCCGCAGGTTATCAATGCCGGACGGCATCGGGAGGATTCTGGAATATCAGGATAATAGCCGCATCCATGCGCTCCCCAGGCCGCCGTCCTGTCGGGCATCCACGCAGCAAAATGCGCTGCGCATTGTCCTCCAGCCGAATAGCCATACATATACACTGGCTTGGATGAAAGGTGGTGCTTCTTCTCCAAAAAGGCGATTGCGCGTTTCAGAAGATTCCCCGTCCCATTGGCTGGTTCCCAATAGTCGTGGTCATTGAAGGAGGGTGAGAGCAGGACAAGGTGATGCCTGTCCGCCAAGTCGTCAAAGCGAAACAATCGAAGTGTCCTGAAGCCACTGCTGTTCCGCCCTCCAAACAGCACAAGCATCCGTGAATCATCTGCGAGTTTTTTGGGCAGCCGATAGTGGAAGACCACGCCGTCAAGCCTGAAGCTGTCGGCAAATGTCATTGGCAACCATAAGAAAACGATGCAAAGCAACAAAAACTTCATTCCGCCGCCTTCCTCCATGCCTCGGCTATTTTCCTGTCAGGAAGCTTGACGCGTTCCTCCTCTTTTATCGCCTGGACTTTGGGTGAACTGGCAGGATAGTAGTCGCCTGTAAGGTCGTTGCCGACAAACGGATAGGAAACTGTCTCTTCTGTGGCCTTGACTGCCCTGCCTCTTTGACGATGGCGCTTGAGGTGGTATTCCAGAAAGGCGCGCGCCAATTCCAAAGAGGTCATCGGCACTTCGTGGCGGTGGTTCGGCAGGGTCTTCCAGAGTATCTCCACGCCCATTGAACGATAGTCACGTACAAATCTCCTGCTGATGACATAACGCGCCGCATCCGCGTCGCCGCAGGTCACAAGCCCTGGAGTGTTCTTCATCGCCTCCGTGGGCTTGTGGAAATATCCACAGGCATGGGAAACCCAGGCAATGCAAAGGTCTGGCCGCCACGCCGCGAACAGGTTGCTTGCCTGGCTCCCCGCAGAATATCCGTAGTACAGCAAGTGCTCCGTGTCCACATTGTAGTTCTTCTTCAGTTCCAACAAGGCATCCAGCAGCGCCTGTCCTGACCATTTTCCCGGCTCCCAGTAGTCGTTGTCCTTGAATCCCGGCGCAAGGATGAAGACGTTGTTTTCATCGCACCATTTTCCCCAGCCATTGTCGCCCGAGGCCTCAGCCTTCCCATTCGTGTTGCGGCCCCCGAAGAAAACGAGAACATTGTACTGGATATCCTGTGCATAGTTCTTCGGAATGCGATACTGAAGGACCGCTAACTGATTATTAGAAGCCGAAGTGGTTATGGAAAGTTCTGCCCCCAAAGATGTTAGAATTGAAAAGCAGACTGTGAAACAAACGCATAAACGATTCATATGTCATCTATTTTCACCTCAGTACATCAGAGCTGAGTCCAATTTTGGGTTCAGCTCTAAATAATAATATGAGCTCCTATTGCTACATTTGCTAAAATCAACAAGAGAACACATTACCTTACTGCTCTTTTTGTATTATTTTATGGACAAACTTCATGGAAATCTTGTATGACATAAATATTAGTGCAAAAAGTAAAAAATAAGCCATTACGCTAATTGCAATAGCCACCGTTCTTCACTACTGTCCGCTTAAAATTTTAAAAACTATGCAATGACTCAAGGCGGGATTAAATTATGGTATCGCCAAACACCGTATTTTAAGCACAAAACCTTGAGTCATGCAATACAATACCATCTTTTCGCAGCTTTTCCACTTCATGCCGAGACATCGTTTTGAGAAAAAAGTCAATGAGATGAACGGCGAC
>JAFZIJ010000173.1 GCA_017554445.1 Victivallales bacterium | reverse complement strand
GTCTTTCGATGTCATTGCACACTTCTTGGTGGTATTTTTTATATCAATTACTTGAAAATACACCATTTTATATAGTTTTAAATATATTACCTTCAAAAAAAAGTGATTTTTAACGCCTTTTTGATTTGTCTAACACATAAAACACAGGATTCATGGCAATGGAAATGAACAGAAGAGATTTTCTCCGCGGCATGGGCGCCGCCGGTGCAGGCATGATGGTTTTCAACCAGACCTCCGGTCTTTTCGCGCAAAACGCCAACCCCGCGGCGACACCCGCCAACTCCAACATCAACGTCGCGTTGATCGGTGCCGGCACACAGGGGCGCATCCTTGCGGAATGCATCCGCAAGATCCCCGGCATCAACTTCAAGGCCATCTGCGACATCTGGGAATACAACCGCAACTACACGGCGAAACGCATCAAGGCCTACACAAAGAAAACCGTCAACGCCTACATCGACTACAAGGAAATGCTGGAGAAAGAACCGGATCTGGACGCCGTCGTCATCGCGACGCCGGACTGCTACCATGCGGAACACACCATCGCCTGCCTCAAGGCCGGCAAGCATGTCTATTGCGAAAAGGAGATGTCCCATAAGCTCGAGCTCGCGGCGGAAATGGTCAAGACAGCCAATGAAACCGGCAAGTTGTTGCAAATCGGCCATCAGCGCCGTTCCAACCCTGTCTATCAATACGCTTATAAGATGATCCATGAGGACAAGATGTGCGGCAGACTCACGGCCCTCTATGGCCAGTGGAACCGCACGCCGGAAGACCTTCTCGCATGGCCCGCCGGCAAGGAAGTCCCGGAAGACATCCTCAAACAGTACGGCTATGACAACATGGAGCAATTCAAGAACTGGCGCTGGTTCAAGAAATACTCTGGCGGCCCCATCGCCGACCTCGGTTCCCATCAGATCGACATCTTCAGCTGGTTCCTCAACGCAGAACCCTACGCCGTCACCGCTTTCGGCGGAGCCGACTACTTCCCGAACCGCGAATGGTATGAAGACGTCACCGTCATGTACGACTACAAGACCACCTTCGACGGCAAGCCCGGCTCTGCCCGTTCCTACTACCAAGTGCTCAACACCTCCGGCTGGCAGGAATACTATGAACGCTTCGCAGGCGACCGCGGAACCATCAACCTCTCAGAAAACCCGAAGAACTGCTTCTATATCCCCGGCTCCAACGTCGAGATTCCGAAATGGATGGAAGGCATCGAGCAGATGACCCTCGGCGGCGGCGTTCAGGCCATCCCGCTCATCCCCGCCCTCAAAAACCGCGGCGATGACTACAAGGCCGTCATGGAAGACTTCGAACAGAAGCAGGGCCACCATCTCCATCTCGAAAATTTCTTTGCCGCCGTCGCGAAAAATGACAAGAAAATGCTCAACTGCCCCGGCGAAATCGGTTACGATACTTGCGTCACAGTCCTCTCCGTCATCCCCGCCGTCGAAAAAGGAGGCTTGAAAATCCGCTAGTCCTGCGAATTTTCAAAAAAGTGGATGAATTTTCCGCGGGTTCTTGAAACTTTTCGATTTTCGTGTTATAATTATTATAAAGCAATCGGTTTTTAAAGTCTTGAACCCCCAAGGAGAAAAAGGAGAACAAAAAAACATGAAAAGCAAGTGGATCAACCTCGCCATCACCTGCGGCATTGCCGTCACATTCGCAACCGGCTGCGCTTCCAACAGAGGCCCGAAACAGCCCAAACCCAACACACGGGATATTCTTCGGAACCGTGAACTCGTCCCGCCGCCTTTCTCGTCGCCTGACGCCGTGAAAGGCTTTTCGCCTGCACCTTCCTCCCCCGCCGCTCCCGGCATGAACGCCGCGCCGCGCCGCGCCACGGCACCAGTCGCCCCCGGCAATGTCGCGTTCCAAGACAGTCCGCAACCAGCCCTACCGTCCGACATGGCAACATTCGTGCCCGCTGCGGACAATGGTGAACCCACGCCTGCTGTCACGTCGTTATTCCAAGACAGCAGCAGCACCCAGCCCAAGTTGGTCGCAGTCACCACCCCAAAAGGCCCCGCGTCCTCTGAAATCATCAATCGCCCGGTCCGTCCGGCCACGATTACTCCATCGGTTGTGAAGCCCACCGTTTCCTCCCCCACGCCTGGAACCATCACTCCTCCTGGAACCACCGCTCCGGCGGCCGGTGCCGCCCAGCGCAGCGTCATCGTGAAAGCCGGTGACACGCTTTCCGGCATCGCCTACCAGTATGGCATCAGCTGGCAATCCCTCGCCAGCGCCAATGGTCTGTCCGAAACGTCCAAACTCCGCATCGGCCAGAAGTTGGTCCTGCCGTCCACGGCCCTCGCCAAACCGAGACCCCCGCAGACCCACACGCAGAAGTCTGAGACGAAAAAGACTTCCAGCCAGTCATCATCCAAAGCCGTAGCCTCCACGAAGGACGGCACATATTCCGTGAAGGCCGGTGACTCCCTCTGGACCATCGCCAAAGCACACAACATCAAATTCAGCGACATTCAGTCCTGGAACCCCAGCGCTGTGGACAAGCCCCTCAAGATCGGTCAGATCATCATCATCAAGGCTCCCGCAGGCGCTTCTGACAAGGCAGAAGCCAAACCTGAAACAAAGCCTGAAGCGAAGAAAACGGATGACAAGCAGACGCCTAAAGTCGTGACACCTATCCAAGCCGCCCCCGCGGCACCCGCCAAGAGCGACTCTGCTGCCACCGTCATCGGCACGGGCATCATCAACGTCACACCAGCCCCCCAGAAGGCGGATGACGGCAACACGAGCAAGACAAATGTCGAAGAGGAAAACCTGCTGACACACACGGTCGTGGAAGGTGACACGTTGGACAAGATCGCCCTTATGTACGGCGCCAACACACCCGCTGAAGTCGCCCAGAAGGTGAATGAAATCAAGGCCAAGAATCCGACCATCCAGTCAGACAAAGACCTGAAGGTCGGCATCATCATCCGCGTTCCTTACACGCCTGTTCTTCCCTGAGCCATAACGGCATACGTTAGATTCTGAATGCATCACGCCCGCGAAACACGCGTCTCGCGGGCGTTTTCATATCAGCGGCCGCTATACCTTTATTACTTATGATAGGAAAAAAGCATGAGATTTGAAAACAAGACCGCCATCGTCACAGGCGCCTCCCGTGGCATCGGTTTCGAGACCGCACGCCAACTCGCCCTCCAAGGTGCCGATCTCGCCATATGCGCAACAAAACTGGAGACGGCGCAAAACGCCGCCCAGAGAATCGCCGATGAAACAGGACGACTCGTCCTCCCCTTCCAGACGAATATTGCGGACGCGGCACAGGCCGCCGATTTCGTCAATCAAGCCGTCGAAAAACTCGGCAAGCTTGACCTGCTCGTCAACAACGCAGGCGTCACCCGCGACGGGTTGCTCATCAAAATGACAGAGCAAGCATGGGATGATGTCATTGACACCAATCTCAAAGGCGTCTTCAATGTCACGAAAGCCGCTGTCGCACATATGATGAAGGCGCGTTTCGGCCGCATCGTCAGCATCGCCTCCATCGTCGGTCTTCATGGCAATGCGGGACAGGCCAATTATGCGGCCTCCAAGGCCGGCATCGTCGGCTTCACAAAATCCATCGCCAAAGAACTGGCATCACGCAACATACACGCCAACGTCGTCGCCCCAGGCTATGTCGACACCGACATGACGGCCGTGCTCAAGGACGATGTCAAACAGGCCCTCCAAAACGCCATTCCGCTCAAACGCACCGCGCGTCCCATCGATATCGCCAACGCCATACTCTTCCTCCTGTCAGAAGAGGCCGACTACATAACCGGCCAGGCACTTGAAGTCGATGGTGGCCTGTCGCTCTGACATCTCCGCTGTTCCTCCCCTCTCCGCAAACACATCACTCTTTGCGTGGAAAACATTTGTCAAAAACCATTTCCTGCATTACATTACATGTTTTGCCAAATCAATGTTTTTTAGTTTATAAAACCGTTACCTGTTCAGGAGCCAACCCGTGAAAAACTGTCCCGCTGACAAAATCAGAAACTTCGTTCTCGCCGGCCATGCCGGCGCCGGTAAAACCACCCTCGCCGATCTTCTTCTTTTCAAATCAGGAGCCGTCGGCCGCAAAGGTAGCGTTGACAACGGCACTTCCGTCTCCGACTTCCGCGCCGAAGAACAGGAACGCAAGAACTCCATCTACACTGGCATCCTCCACTGCCCGTGGAAAGACGGCCATTTCTTCTTCGCAGACACGCCCGGAAACACCGACTTCTGCGGCGAAGCCATGAACGCCATCAACATGTGCGACATGATGATTCTCGTCATCGACGCCATGTCCGGCATCGGCCCCGGCACCATCCGCGCCTGGAATCAGGCACGTGACCGTAAAATGCCCCGCATGATCTTCATCAACGGTTGCGATCGCGACCAAGTCAACATCGAAGGCACGCTCGAAAACGTCGTCAACAGCTATGGCAAGACCGTCTGCATCCCCTGCACCATTCCAGACGGCTCCGCCGCCACCTTCAAAGGCGTCCACTCCGTTCTCGCAGCAGATGCGCCCGCTGAAGCGGAAGACTACAAGTCCGCCCTCATGGATGCCATCGCCGAATCAGACGAAGCGTTGATGGAGAAGTATTTGGAAACCATGGAGCTCTCCGATGAAGAAATCGCCACGGGCTTCAAGAAGGCTGTCATCGCCGGTACGCTCGTCCCGATCTTCTTCGGTTCCGCCAACAAGGATCTTGGCGTTGCTGAACTCGCGGACGCCATCCTGACATTCGGTCCCTCCCCGCTGGAAGACATCCCCATGAACATCGCGGAAGGCGAACTGGACCGCAAGTCCTCCAACGCCCTCGGCTATGTCTTCAAATCCGTCAACGACTCCTTCATCGGCCAGATGAACTACATCCGCATCCTCAGCGGCACCTTCAAGTCCGATTCCGAACTCACCAACGCGACCAAGAACAGCAAGGAACGCGTCGGTAACCTGCTCCAGATCCAAGGCAAAGACCAGGCCACCATCGAAGAGGCTGGCCCCGGTGAATTCATCGCCATCGCGAAACTCAAGAACACCGGCCTCAACGACGTGCTCGCCACTGGTGATGTCTCCGTCAAGTTCGGCCCCGTCAAATATCCGCAGTCCACAACCTTCTATGCGGTCTCCGCCGTGGCGAAAGGTGAAGAAGACAAACTCGGCGCCGGCCTCAAGCGTCTGCAAGACGAAGACCCCACCATCGTCATCGACCGCAATCCCGAAACGAAGCAGACCATCGTCTCCTGCATGGGCGATCAGTATATGAACCTGATGGTCGCGCGTCTGAAGAAGGACTTCAAGGTCGAAGTCGCCCTTGACACGCCGCGAATCGCCTACCGCGAAACAATCAACGGCACGGGCACGGCCC
>JAFZIJ010000172.1 GCA_017554445.1 Victivallales bacterium | reverse complement strand
CCTGATCAAAAGCCTCACGAATGCCACAGTCTTCAAGACTCTGCTTCCCATGCCAAGAAAAGAAATTTTTTAATGTAGTAAAAATAACAGAGAAAATTCAACGTGTCGCTTGAAATCAACATAAAAACCGCTTGCAAGCGAACGCAGTGAGCGCAGCTGGCGGTGAGACAGCCCACCTCTCCCATAGCGCGCGGAGCGCGCCACTGCCCGAAGGACATAACTTATCTGAAAGGCATTATTTATTATAACTACCAACTACAGTTGTAGTAAAAGGACATATCCGCTCAATATCGTCTTCAGTGTGGAACTTTAACGTATAAGTTCTCACTGTTACATGTAGACAATGTGCTTGCACTATCTTTTTTATAGGTAATTGTGAAATGAGCTGGAAAAGACGGGAAATGATGTTAGAGTAATGCATGTTTCAAGGACATGGTTCTAATATCCAGTGAATTATCAATTCTCTTCTTTTGAGTCATCTTTGAATAGCATTAATCATTTGGTTGTCTATATAATAGGTAACTTGGAAGTAGTTATGAAATGAATATTTAAAATTTTGAGCATGGTATGGCAACTAGATTCTTCACAAATGATGGTGAAAATACTCTTTTGAACAAATTCAAGGGTGTATTTCAGGATAATCCCGATATAGATTTCTTCGACGCTCTTGTTGGGTACTTTCGTTCATCTGGGTATTTTGCTATACGTCCATATTTGGAAAAAGTACCACATATCCGTATTTTGGTAGGGATTAATGCAGATTATATTCTTGCAAGGTATAATGAAAAAGGGCTTCTTTTCAAGGGAGATGATGAAGCGACCGTCAAAGAAGCCCTTTCAAATTTGAGAGAAGATATCGCAACCTGTAACTATAGTAAAGAAATCGAGGACGGTATTTGCCTTTTTGTCAAGGATGTAGCGACTGGCAAGATAGAGATACGAGCTCACAAGACTCGGAAACTTCATGCAAAAATCTATATCTTCCGTCCGAAAGTCTGGACTGAACATCACCAAGGCAGTGTCATTACAGGATCGTCAAACTTGACGGATGCAGGGCTTGGTGCGAGTGAGACATCAAATTATGAGTTCAATGTGCAGCTCCATGAATATGATGATGTTAAATTCGCCACAGATGAATTTGAGAAACTATGGAATGAAGCCGTTACAATTCTACCTGTTCAAATACAGACACTAAAGACTAAAACGCATTTGAATGATCAAGTGACACCATTTGAATTGTATGTGAAGATGCTGGCATCCTATTTTGGAAAAAGTATTGACTATAATCCAGATGCTGTGGACATGCCTTCAAAATACAAGAAACTTTCTTACCAAATTGATGCTGTTAATCAAGGCTATGATAAGTTGTGCAAATATAATGGTTTCTTCTTGGCTGATGTCGTCGGTCTCGGAAAGACAGTTGTTGCATTGATGATAGCGAAAAAGTTTTTCTATGGAAATGGTTTCCCAGAACATATTTCAAAAATACTAGTTATATGCCCTCCTGCAGTTTACAAGTCATGGGAAAGCACAGTAGATGATTTTGGTCTGAAGACTTGTAAAATTATTACCAATGGGAGTATTCATAAGGAGGAGCGTCGTTTCAAGAGTTATGACTTGGTCATTGTTGATGAAGCTCATAAGTTTAGAACTGCTACTTCAGAAGGATATGATGTTCTTCAGAGACTTTGTAAATCTCCTACCCCCGCAGGTGGAATACTAGGACAGACCCCTGAACACAAAAAAATTATTCTTATTTCCGCTACACCGCTGAATAATGGTCCAGCTGACATTCGAAGTCAGACATATCTATTCCAAGATGGCGGTAATACTGATTTGGATATTCCTAATCTGGATGATTTTTTCAAGAGGCTCATTAAACGTTATGGAGACGCTCGCCAGCTTGATATTAACGCTGCAAGACCAATCATTCAAGAAATCAATGAGGAACTTCGTAACAATGTTATTTTCCCTTTGACCGTCAGAAGGACACGTGCTGATTTGTTAAATAATGAATTGTATCGAAGGGATCTTGAAAGTCAAGGCATTGTCTTCCCTGAATCACGTCAGCCTGTGCAGATGTTTTACAAAATGAACAAAGATCTTGATTATCTCTTTGACCAAACGCTAGAATGTCTCGACCGGCGTTTGAACTATAGTCGCTATATGGCTATTGGATATTTGAAACCTGAACCCAAGAGTCGATACAGCAATATAGCTGATATTGCTTCCAGGCAACTTCCTGTCATCATGAAGAACATACTCATCAAACGCCTGGATAGTAGTTTCTATGCTTTTAAACTATCGTTGAGGCATTTTCTTGACAGTGTGAACGCCATGTTAAAGATGTTGGATGACAATCATGTGTTCATATTGCATGATGTCAATGTCACGGATTTAGTGATGAATGATGAAGCGGATAAACTAATGGCTATCTTCGAGAAGAAACACGAAGATGATCCTTCTGCGGCTCTTTTCAAAGCTGATGATTTTGAAGATGATTTCAGAAAAAAATTGAATGAAGACAAGTCCGCTCTTGAAGAACTTTGGGGCTATTGGTCCATTGTGGATGATGATCCAAAGTACGATGAATTTTTAAAGTCATTAAAGACAACGTTACTAAATAAAAAGACGAATCCTTCTGGCAAGGTTGTTGTGTTTTCTGAAGCAGAGGATACTACGAAATATCTCCATAATCGGCTTAAGGAGGATGGGTATAGTCGTGTACTGGCTGTTTATGCGGGTAACCGTGATAGCATAGAAGCGACAATTTCAGAGAATTTTGATGCCAATATTCCCAAAGAGAATCGCAGGGATGACTACGACATCATCATCAGTACTGAAGTCCTTGCTGAAGGTGTCAATCTTCATCGGGCTGGACTGATTGTCAACTATGATACACCTTGGAATTCTACTCGATTGATGCAACGTGTAGGTCGTATCAACCGAATCGGTTCAACCAATAAATCCATTGCAATCTACAATTTCTTCCCAACAGTGGAGGTCGATGATACAATTGAATTGGCGAAGAAGGCGAGTCTGAAACTTCTTGCATTCCATCATGCTCTTGGAAGCGACAGCCAGATTTATTCGCCTGAAGATGAAAAGCCTGGTTCTTTCGGCTTGTTCAATGCTAATTATACAGAGGAACAGGATGAGCGTCTAACTATCCTCCTGTGGCTCCGTAAGTTCCGTGATGAGAATCCTGAACGGTTCAAGATGATAGCGGATCTGCCATTGAAAATCAGAACAGGGCGTACTGAAAATAAAACGACACATGACATGTATCCGGCAGAGGCTACAGTCGCTTACATGAAAAATGCAAAACGAGATTTGTTTTTTGCCGTGTCACGAGATGGCGAACCGAAGGTGATCAGTTTTTTAGAGGCAGTAAAGTTATTGCGATGCCCAGAAGAAGAAAAAAGACGTGAAATACCAGAATGTCATTATACGCATATTGAGAGTTTTCTTAATAGTTTTGAACAAAAGCATTTGGAAGCAGCAAGCAAGATGCAGGCTGTGTCCAATGTGCTTATGCCTCAACAGAAGCAGGCCTTGAATTTTCTTGCAGCATTTTCGACTCTTCCATTTGTTAATGATGCTGAACAAAAATTGATTGACAAAGCCAAAGATGCAATCAGGCAACAGAAATATGTGAAACTTTACAAAGAAATCATCAAGATTGCAAAAAACAAACTGAAGCCAGTTGAAAATCTTCCAACACTGATGCACATTATTACTAAGTACATTGATGCAAACAATGATGAAGAAATACAAAAGGTTGAAGCAACCGAAAGTGGTGGCAGACCTGAGATTATCATCTCTGAAACCTTTGTCATGAAAGAATAGCCCTAATCAGCCATATAGGAAACAAGCCATGTCCATTGATCTTACAAATATACTCCAAAGCAAATATTCTTTGGATAACTGGCAGATAGTTTATAACTATCTTTTTCCTAAATGCAAGCTATTCCAAATTCCCTCGCAGATTGAGGAAAATAGTGATTTGATCGATCGGATGCGCCAAGTAGGTGAAGTAGAGCTTCATGGAGAGAAACTGCTCTTCTTTGATGTCGATGTCAACAATAAAGTTGATTTGAAGAGAAATCGTGTGGCCTTGAATAATGTACTAGCCAAGTGGTTGACGGCAGGCCAATATGATGCCGCCATCGGTATATTCCATTCTGACACCAATGATTCCTACCGCTTCACTTTTGCTCGCAAAAGCGTCCATTTTAATGAAATTGGTGAAATAGTCAAGGAACGGACGAATGCAAAACGATATACATACATTTTAGGACCTGGCAAACATTGTCGAACAGCCCAGCAACGTTTTAGCCGCTTGCATGATATTGTTAATGCAACTCTTGCAGATGTTGAAGAAGCTTTCTCCGTGGAGGCGTTGACCAAGCAGTTCTACCATGAGTTGTTTGATTGGTTCCAATGGGCTGCTTCTGCTGAGAGCGGCGTTTTCTACCCAAATCTAGAAAATACGGATGATCCAAAACAAGCTTTGCAGGAACATCTCATCCGCCTCATTACCAGGTTGATTTTCGTCTGGTTCATCAAACAAAAGGGACTTGTTCCCGATGGACTTTTTAAGGCGGATGAAGTCACGAAACATTTGAAGGATTTTAGCCCAAACAGTACTACGCAGCACAACTACTATCGTTGCATTTTGCAGAATCTTTTTTTCGCTACATTAAATCGTGAAATTGGAGAAAGGGCATTTGCAAAGAGTTGGCCAGCTGCCCAAAGTGACCACGGTGTATCCGCCCTATACCGTTATGCAGATGAATTTGATTGTGAGGAATCAGAAATCAAGGCGTTGTTCTCACGTATTCCATATCTAAATGGAGGTCTTTTTGAGTGTTTGGATAGAAAGGATGAGGCACCTAATACCCCAGCCGTCTATGTGGATGGCTTCAGCAGAAAAAAGAGTGTCGCGGCAAAGCTTCCGAATTGTCTCTTCTTTGATGCTGAAAAAGGTATTTTCCCATTACTGGAAAGATACAACTTCACGGTTGAAGAGAATTCGGTTATAGACCAAACGGTCGCCCTTGATCCTGAACTTCTCGGTAAGGTATTTGAAAATCTCTTGGGCGCATACAATCCAGAAACCCAGCAGACAGCGCGTAATGATTCGGGTTCTTTCTATACTCCACGTGAAATTGTAGATTATATGGTTAATGAAAGCCTTATTGCCTATTTGAAAACTAATTCAACATGTGAATCATCTTTGATTGAAGGTGTTGTATGTGATGAAGAATTGCCGTTAGCATTGGAAAAGGATAAAGCAAGACGCAATGAATTTTCTGAATTGCTTTACAATGTGCGAATTCTTGATCCTGCTTGTGGTTCTGGTGCTTTTCCCGTTGGTGCTTTAAATCGTATCGTAATCATCTTATGCAAATTATCAGATGATAAATTGGGTGAAAAAGATATATATAACATCAAGATGCATCTGATTGAGAAGTGTCTCTATGGTGTTGATATCCAAAATATTGCCGTTCAGATATCAAAGTTGCGTTTCTTCATTTCGCTAATTTGTGAACAGACTCCGGATTTAAATGCTCCTGAACGTAATTTTGATATCGCACCACTTCCTAATCTAGAAACGCGTTTTGTGGCGGCCAACACGCTTATTAATCTACAGAAAGCCACATCGCTTGAATTGGACATGGGCGATGAACTCTTAAAGCAATATCAGGCTGAAAGATATGATATCAGCCAAAAGTTGATTTGTCCCCCTAATCGTAAAGTCAAGAAGGAGCTCCAATCACGTGAGAAGGAACTTGCAAAATTGACTTATGCAAGGCTTGTGGAGATTACATGCCAACCTGATCAAGAACGAATTGCAATGTGGAATAAACTCATTGAACAACTTCAGAACCAACGTCTTGCTGTTGAAAAGCCTAATTTACAACCAATGGCTCCAAAACCACGACAACTAACATTATTTGAAGTTGCGGAACCACAACAACCATATCTTTCTTTTGATGCTAATAAAGAAAAACGAGATGCTATTGATCGTGACATTAGACATTTTCAAATGTTAATTGATAAGGAGAGATTGAAAGATGTAAATGTAGATGAGAAAACAAACATCGCAAGAAAATTATCTTCTTGGATATCCTCTGACTTGAATGCCACAGCAGATTTCTTCGACCCCGAATGGATGTTCGCAATCAAAGGCGGTTTTGACATCGTCATTGGAAATCCACCATACATTCAGTTGCAGGGTGATGGGGGAAAACTGGCCAATCTTTACCAGAATGAAGGCTTTAAGACCTTTGAACGCACGGGAGACATCTATTGCCTATTCTATGAGAGAGGATGGCAATTACTTAAAGACAATGGACATCTGTGCTTCATAACATCGAACAAATGGATGCGTGCAGGATATGGACAATCCATGCGATCTTTTCTTGCTACCAAGACCAATCCTGAATTGCTGATTGACTTTGCAGGACAGAGAATCTTCGAATCAGCGACGGTTGATACCAATATTCTGCTTTTTGCCAAAACAGATGTGAATAAAGGCGAGACATTCTCTTGTATCGCCAAACCTGGTTGTCGAGATAATTTGAGCGGTTTTGTTCGACACAACGGAACTGACTGTACATTCACCACCTGTGAATCATGGGTCATTCTCAATCCAATTGAACAGTCCATAAAAAGAAAAATCGAGGCAGTTGGAACGCCACTCAAAGATTGGGATATCAAAATCAACCGAGGAATTCTCACTGGATGTAATGAAGCCTTTATTATCAATGAAGACAAGCGTCAGGAGTTGATTGAACAAGACCCACGTTCTGCCGAAATAATACGACCTATTCTTCGTGGCAGGGATATCAAACGGTATGGCTACAACTTTGCTGGACTGTATCTGATAGCTACCCATAACGGTATCCCAGAAAAAGGGATTCCACGAATCAATATTGAAGAATATCCTGCTGTTAAGCATCATCTTGATCAATATTGGGATAAAATCTATAAACGTTCTGACAAAGGAGATACTCCATACAACCTCAGAAGCTGTGCTTATATGGAGGATTTTACTAAGCATAAAATCGTATATCCAGAAACTACCCAAGGAGCATATTTTGCCTATGACGAACAAGGAGTTTTTATTGATAAGACATGTTTTATGCTTATTACGAAATTTCCAAAATGGCTTCAAACGACTTTGTCAAGTAAGCTATTTGAGTATGCCTATCGCCGTATATTTTCAAGCATTGAACTCGGTGGACATGCATATCAGTACAACAAACATGCTTTGGTTAAGCTTCCTATTATAAAACCAGTTGTTGACAAAGAATTATCAGAAGAAGAAGTCTTTTTCATCTATGATATAAGTGCAGAAGAACAAGAAACCATCATCAATTTTGATTCTCAATGAACAATATTTCTTGGGAAGTTAGACCGTATATACGATAGACATCAATATTAGTCGTTATATTTACATCTTGTTTAGGAATAGGCAATTGCTCTACAAACATAGGCTTGTATTCAAAGTATCCGCCATTTCTAGTCACTCCAAGCTGTCGAATGTACCAATCTGCCAATTTGGAATTCAAGATGGTGAGCAAAAAGTCGCTAAAAGGCGTAATCATTACGCAGGGAGCATTGACAAACATTGTGTCAGGAGCTTTTGCGAAAGCTGCCTTGAGAGACAAATTACCCCATACAATTTTTGGTTGAGAAAAATCCTCCACTAAACTATCTCAAAAAAGCCAATTTGTCGGCTTTCATCCTCTGACAAGCCATGAATTTTGAAAATCATATTATCTACAAGTTTTTCTAGATATCTCCGTTCCGCATTTGCTGGTAAATCCTGAATTTTCCCGACGAGTTCTTCAAATTCCGCATTTTGTTTATCTGTAACTTCGGCTACTGCTAATTTATCAAAGAATATCTTGCTCAGCTCACGAGTTCCTGCTTGTAATTCAGGGAACGAATCGCGATAACAATACTTGAACAACGATGAATTTAGGAATGCCGTTAGATAACCCAAATGCTTACCTGTGATGATGAAACACTTCTGATTCGTTGTGAACTTCATTTTGTCAAGAAGGAATGGGAGATATTTCGTCATATTGGGATAGATGATTTTGGGTAAAGAAAAATCCTCCCAATAACCTATTTGGTCTTGTGTCTCAAACCATTTATTACCTGTCTTTTTTCGAGCTTTTTGAACTTTCCCCTCAATGATGACTTTATGTCCGTTGAGTATAATGTCTTTACCACTTTGTTCCAAACGTTGATGGCAGAAATCACGTAGTAAAGCATCTGAATTAGCTATTTCTTCAAGCCCTGAATCCAACAACCGTTGTTTATCAAAGGTAAGGAGATAATTCTTCACAGCAGGATACTGTTCAATATCATAATGACGCGAAGGAAAAGTTGCTATAAGGTACAAATGTGCCCATTCATACCCATACCGTTTGATATCCCTGCCACGAAGAATAGGTCGTATTATTTCGACTGATTTAGGGTCGGCAGCAATAAGTTCAGCTCGTTTAGCCTCATCAATGATGAAGGCTTCATTACAACCAGTCTTGATTCCATAGTTTATTTGAATGTCCCAGTCTTTAAGAGGTGTTCCGACGGCTTCGATTTTGCGTTTGATGGACTGCTCGATGGGATTGAGAATGACCCATGATTCACTAGTGGTGAATGTGCAGTCAGTTCCGTTGTGTCGAACAAAACCGCTGGTAAAATATGGCGTCTTATATGATGTTAGCAAGTCATTTGGAATTGTGAACTTTTTCATGAGATGGCTTGCCTGAATGAACATAAGGAACGACATCATGTTTTACGGGTACATTCGAGTCAGTACAGACAAGCAGACAGTGGAGAATCAACGTTTTGAAATTAGACGCTTTTGTGAAAGTCAGAACATTTCAATTGACTATTGGTTTGATGAAACCATTTCAGGTACAAAGGAACCAGACAAGCGAAAACTTGGCAAGATGCTTCATCAGATGAAAAAAGGAGATGTTCTTATCTGTGCGGAACTATCCCGTCTTGGACGTAGTTTGTTAATGATCATGAGCATTTTAAACGAATGCATGAAGAATGAAATCCAAGTCTGGACTATCAAAGACAATTATCGTCTTGGAACTGACATCAGCTCCAAAGTGCTGGCGTTTGCATTTGGTATCTCGGCGGAGATTGAACGCAATCTAATTTCGCAGAGAACAAAAGAAGCATTGGCAAGAAAGAAGTCCGAGGGAGTCAGTTTGGGACGGCCAAAAGGAAGGAAAAGTTCCCATGTAAAGCTGACGGGTAAGGACAATGTTATTCGTTATTGCTTGGAGGCAGGCTTCTCCAAATCTGCTATTGCTCGCAAACTACATGTTCACAGAATTACCCTAAGCAAATATATTGTAGAAAATATGATAATTAATCAGTAATTATCTTATCCACTGATTCAATTGATGATTCGTCAAAGATTCGGCCGGTTGTTGGGTCGTATAATTGGTTGATTTTCGGGGTGAAGGTGTCGAAGTCACGCCTTTCGGGCGAGTGTCGTCCTCCAGACGGCGATTGGTGAGCGTTCATCCCCCTGCCTGAAGGCAGGAGTTACCGCAACTATCGCCTTTCAGGCAAGTTAAGCCCTACGGGCAGTGGCGCGCTCCGCGCACTATGAGAGAGGGAGGCATCTTACCTCACTCTGCGTGCCGCTTCGGGCACTTGGGTGGGGTTACGATTGTTTCGCACTCCGTGTGTTTTCGCTACGCGACGATGAATCGTCCTGCGGGCGAGTGCCGTCCTTCAGACAGCGATGCGTAGGCGTTTTTCTCCCTGCCCGAAGACAGAGGTTACTACAAATGATGCCTTTCATGCGTGAGGTATCGTTGTAGTGGCAGGAGCACATCCGTGGATGAAGCATGCGTTATGTGTGCAACCCATTATGGCATGGTGCTTAACTCTTTCAGAGCCTGATATTTGGGTGTGTCGAGATGATACAGGCTTTCGACGGCTCCCCAGCAGCCCCATTTGGAATATCGGCCGGAAAGCGTGAAATAACAGAAGATTCCGCCGCCAAGCTTGCGCCAATTGTCGCCCAAATCGTGCATGACACAATCCTTCATTTGCGGCGCGCGATGAGCCGCCATGCGGATGTCGAGATTCGTTTCGACCTGCCCGCGATGATGCGGACCGCCTTCATAGCAGCACAAGCCGCCGGGCAGGTTGAATTCCTTCGTCAGCTTGAGCAATTTGTTTTTGCCTTCGACGGATTTGTCGCTGGAAAGTTTGAATTGCGCATGGATCGTTTCGACATCTTTGCAATCTTCTGGCTTCGGTTCGCTGAAATAGGGGGCAATCGCCAATGCATAGAGCCATTCCGATGGCGCATGGCCGGATTGTTTTTGCACAAATTCCAGCATTTCACGCGGTTGCGCATCCGGCGGATTCCATCCAAACTGCCAGCCGAGGACGAACCGAAGATTCTTGTGGACGGTTTCCTTTCCAAATACTTCGGTGAAAATCTGCGCGGTTTCATATGTCCGCCAGGCATGACAGAGGTAGTATTTGCCATCGAACATCGGATTCGCTTTCGCAAGGCTCAGATTGTATTGCGCCGCGGCGAATGACCAATTCCAGACTTCATTGCTAAGTTCCACATACAGAACACGTTCAGAATCAAGATGCTCCTTGAAGAATTTCGCCATCTGGCGCTGGTAGTCTTTCGACGCATGGATTGGTACCGTGATCCACGCGTCTTTCTTAGTCACATTGGCGAGTTCCGCAACGTATTCGTAGGCCGCGCCATGTTGGCAGGCCTGAGACGCATGCTGTGGCGTCGTGCGTTGCGACCATTCCAATGGCGTCGCGTCAAACCATGGCGGTTCAGGCTTTCGGTTCTGCGAATTGGTGTTCTCAAAATCCATGAAACGAATGACTTGGAACGGCTGAAGCGCGGCGATCAATTCGGGCGTGAACGTCCCTTTGTCGGCACGCGTCTCCCGAACAAGCGTCACATTCCGCACACCGCCATTCGTGTTGACGAAGCCGATCATCAGCATGTTTTTGCCTTTCAGGACGGTTATGACCGCATGGTTGCGTCCTGCCGCGTCGGTTGATACATCGCTGATAGTCGCACATCCAAGCAGCGGTTGGACGGTCGCCTGCCCGTCAAAAGCGAGAAGATAACGGCCTTCGATTTCTTCTGGAGCGCGGTCGGCGAAGACGATGACGCCTGCATCCTCCAATGGCCAGCCAAACTTGTCGGTCTTGACTTCATGTTTCCATGGTTCGCGCGGGAGGCCCCAACGGCGCGACGATTTCATCGCATCATTGAACGTTTCAGTGGAAGAATAATCGGCAAGCCCGTCAAGATTGACGCCGAGCCATCCTTTTTCTTCTGCGGAAGCTTGTGGGTATGCTGTAAAGATCGCGCAGGAAAGAGTCATGCAGAATGTCAAAATGGAATTTTTCATGAGTGGACATTTCTTTTTTTGCTGATGTATATGAGACAACATATACCATAGTATGTCCGTTCTATTTTGAAATGCAAACAGGATGATGATTTTTATTTAACATTTTGTGTTTCAAGAAACAACGACAGCATCAGCAGTGTCCATAGTAGATAGCTATAGTCGGAATGGTGGGATTGATGGGCGTTCCAGATTTCGATGAGCGGTTTGCGTTCGATAAAGCCTTCGGAAATGAGCAGGCCTTCAAATAAAGCCTCTTCGAATTGTTTACGCCATGTCGTGCGCAACCATGCGGCTAGTGGAATGCCAAAGCCGCGTTTGTGTCGGTTCAATATTTCCGACGGCAGCAAATCCGCAAAGGCCGCTTTCAAAATATGTTTGCGGTCGTTTCCATGGAGTTTGAAATCCCATGGGAGCGTGGCGGCGAATTCGACCAGTTCGTGGTCTAGAAACGGCGAACGGACTTCCAATGCGCAGGCCATACTGGCGATATCGACTTTTGTCAGCACATCGCCAGGCATATACGTGTGAATGTCCAATTCGGAGCATCGTTCTGTTAAGTCTTTCGATGTCAATGTCTTTTCAATTTTGGCAAAGGGGTGGGCATCGTTCATGGCTTCATGTAGGCGTGGCCCAAATATAGTCTGGCGAATGGATGTGGGACAGCGGTCGAGCAGACTGAAATAGGCGTTCTCCTTGGTGTGGGCGAACAGTCGGCTGAGACGACGCAGACGACCGCAGAATGTCCGTTCGCCTGAATCTGGTAGCAGATTCGTCAACGCTGCAAATGAACGCCTTATCAATAGTGGAAAGTGTTGCGATGATTGAAACATCCGCATCGCGATATAACGTTCATAACCGCCGAAAATTTCATCCGCACCGTCACCGCTCAAGGCGACGGTCAGGCCAGTGCGGGTGAATTGGCTGAGAAGAAATGTCGGCAGCATGGAGGCATCCGCGAAAGGCTGTCCGAAATGGCGGATCAGTTTACGCAGAAGAGCGAAATCATCAGGAGCGACTTCCAGTTCGTGATGACGTAGATTCACGCCTGGCAGATGGGAAATCGCGGCGGCGGTGGCGTGGGCCGCCGCCCGTTCGTCGTATGACGCATCGGCGAAACCAATCGTGTATGCGTCACATGGTTCCGGAGCGCGGATTTGCGCGGCGACAGCCGCGATGATGGCGGAATCGAGACCGCCTGAAAGAAATACGCCTAGTGGAACGTCCGCAATCATCCGTTTGCGGACGGCGTTTTCAACAAGCGTACGCAACTGTGCAGAAGCATCTTGAAAGTTGATATGTGCGGCTTTACGTGAAAAGTCCAGTTGCCAGTATGATTGGATGACGGGCTGCGGAGCGTCGATGGAAAATGTCATCATGCATGCGGGCGGCAGACGATGGACATGACGGTAAACGGTCTTCGGCTCCGGTATGTAGAGAAGTGAGAGATAATCACTTATGGCGGCAATGTCGAGTTCCTTCTCCATGGCCGGATGGACGAGCAGGCCGGACAGTTCGCTGGCGAAGACAAGTGTGTCGTTGGCCATGAAATAAAACAACGGCTTTTGCCCAAGACGGTCACGAGCCAACAGCAAATGACGGCGATGGCAATCATACACGGCGAATGCGAACATGCCTTGCAGTTGCGACACAAACGAATCGCCGAACTCTTCGTATAGATGGACTAATGTCTCCGTGTCGGATTCCGTCGTGAAACGATGGCCTTTCTGTTGCAGTTCGCGCCGTAGTTCCAGATGGTTGTAGATTTCACCGTTGAGAATGGCAACGACTGTTCCATCTTCGTTGAAAATAGGCTGATGGCCTGTTTCAGGGGAAATTACGGCAAGGCGGCGATGGCCGAGCGCGACATCTTGGTCAATGAAAAATCCGTCATCATCAGGGCCGCGATGCCGAAGGCTGTCATTCATTACATGGATGACAGCCTCGGCTTCACCAGTGCCATGGTGGTTGGAGATGCCAGTTATACCGCA
Source organism: Victivallales bacterium (assembly GCA_017554445.1). GTDB lineage: Bacteria > Verrucomicrobiota > Lentisphaeria > Oligosphaerales > Oligosphaeraceae > UBA1407. The sequence continues at coordinate 35,500 of JAFZIJ010000172.1, read as the reverse complement.
CATGATTTTGAGCTCAAAGCTTAAAGCTCAAAGCTTAAAGCGATTATCTAGGATTCTAGAAATCTAGAGGCCTAGAAACACAAATGGAAAGCCGTAAGCGCTGGTAGCTGAAAAGCTTACTTGCTTGGAGATTGGTTGAAGTGCACGCCGGCCACAGCGCGGCCAGATGGTTCGTTCATGTGCTTGAAGGCTTCGTCCCATTCCAACGCTTTGGCTGTTGAACAAGCCACAGACGCTTCGTGCGGGACGCAGGCCGCCGCCGATTCGGACGGGAAGAATTCCGCATAGATGCTGCGATAATAGTATTCCTCTTTCGTGGCGGGCGTGTTGACAGGGAAGCGTTTGGCGGCCAACGCGAACTGCGCATCCGTGATTTCGCGGGCCGTCATTTCCTTCAGCGTGTCGATCCACGAATAGCCGACGCCGTCGGAGAACTGCTCTTTTTGCCGCCAGACAATTTTCGGCGGAAGCATGTCGTGGAACGCTTCGCGCAGGATCCATTTTTCAATCGTGTCGCCACCATGCTCGCCGATTGTCGCGGGCAGTATTCGACCATGACACATCTTGTCGGCGGGATTGAGACGCATCGCGACATCGAGAAACTCCTGATCAAGGAACGGGACACGGCCTTCGACGCCCCATGCCGCCAACGCCTTGTTCGCGCGGAGACAATCGTAAAGATGGAGCTTGCCGAGTTTGCGGACGGTTTCTTCATGGAACTCCTTGGCGTTCGGAGCTTTGTGGAAATAGAGATAACCGCCGAAGATTTCGTCCGAGCCTTCGCCGGAGAGAACCATCTTGATACCCATCGCCTTGATGGCGCGAGCCATGAGGAACATTGGCGTGGAGGCGCGAATCGTCGTGATATCATACGTTTCCAGATGGTAGATGACGTCCGGCAGGGCGTCGAGAGCCTCCTGGATGGTGAAATGGATTTCGTGATGGACGGTGCCCAGGAAATCGGCGGCTTTGCGGGCCGCGACAAGATCCGGCGAGTCTTCCAGACCGACGGCGAACGAATGGAGCCGCGGCCACCATGCTTCCTGTGTGTCGCCAGTCTCGACACGGCGGCGGGCGAATTTCGCCGTAATTGCCGCAATGACAGAGGAATCCAAACCGCCGGAAAGCAGCACGCCGTACGGCACGTCACTCATCATCTGGCGTTTGACGGCGGCCTCCAAAGAGTCGCGAAGTTCTTGGATGGACGATGTGTTGTCTTTTACATTGTCGAATTCGAACCAATCGCGATGATACCAATGGGTCGGTTTCGTGTCGCCGCTACGCAGGTAATATCCGGGCTGGAACTCCTGCAACGTGCCGCAGACGCCTTCCAGAGCCTTCAGTTCGGAAGCGACGTAGTAATGGCCGTCGTCGTCCCATCCTTCGTACAGTGGAATGACGCCGATGGGATCGCGGCCGATAAGATATTTGTCTTCCTTGGAATCGTACAGGGCGAAAGCGAAAATGCCTTTCAGCATGTCGAGAAAATCCGCACCATATTTAATGTACAGCGGGAGAAGCACTTCGCAGTCTGACTGCGTCTGGAATTTGTATTCGCCGCTCAGTTGCTCACGAAGCTCCTTGTGGTTGTAGATTTCGCCGTTCACGGCCAAAACATAGCGTCCATCCGGACTGTAGAGCGGCTGTTTGCCTGACAGAGGGTCGATGATGGCCAATCGTTCATGGGAAATCAATGCGCGCGGGCATTCGAAAACGCCAGACCAATCGGGACCGCGATGACGGATTTTTCGCGACATCTGAAGCAACTGTTTTCGCAGGGCGGCCGCCTTGCCGTCCGTAATATCAAAAATACCGACAAAACCACACATGATCTATCTCGCTCCTTATATCAATTGACTTGCGCATTTCAAACCGTCCGCGATGGCCCGCACGACAAGCGACGGACCCCATGCCGCATCGCCTGCAATCAGCACGTTCTTCTGATCGGGCAGGCCGAGGCTGGCGAGCACGTCTTCGCGGCTCCGCTTCAGGAAACCCATGGCCAACACGACCAATCCGCAGTTAATGGTTCGCGACGGCCCTGCGACCGTGAATTTCGACGGCTTGCCATTCGGGGCGAACTCCCACTTCACGGGAACGACTTCCACGCCTGTGACATGGCCGTTTTCGCCAATGAAGCGCAGTGTGTTCAATGCCCAGAAACGCTGCAGGCCTTCATCGACGGAGGACGAGCCGCGCAGCTTGTACGGCCACATCGGCCATGGCGTGTGCACATCTCGTTCGATTGGCGGCTTCGGCATCAAATCGATGGACATCACGGAATTGGCGCCTTGGCGGATGACCGTTCCCGCGCAATCGTTGCCTGTGTCGCCGCCGCCGATGATCAGGACGTCTTTTCCGAAGCCCGAAACGACGGTTTCAGCGGCTTCGCCTGTATTCTTACGATTCTGTCCTCCAAGCAGTTCCAACGCCTGGACGATGCCTGACAATTCACGGCCGGGGACTTTTAAATCGCGCGGCACGGGCGTGCCGTTGGCGACGACGATCGCGTCGTAATGCTTCAGCAAGAACGAGCCTGAAACATCCGGTCCGACTTCCGTCTTGCCGTGGAATTCAATGCCTGCTTCCTCCATCAGCTGCCAACGGCGGTCGATCAACGCTTTGTCGAGTTTGAAGCATGGGATGCCGTAGCGGAGAAGGCCGCCGGGCTTTTCGTTGCGGTCGTAGATGACGACTTTGCATCCTGCTTCGTTCAACTTGACGGCGGCGGCAAGTCCAGCAGGACCTCCGCCGATGACTGCCACATGGCGACCATTGCGCTGCAACGGTTTCCGTGGAAAAACCCAACCATTTGCGAAAGCCGTGTCAACGACTTTTTTCTCAATTTGACGGACGTTTGTGGCGCCGAACCCTTCGCCTTCGAGGCAGCATGATGCTTCGCACAGGGCGGGGCAGATGCGGCTTGTGAATTCAGGGAATGGACTGGTTTCGGAAAGGCGTTCCCATGCGTCGCGCCAATCGCCGTGCATGACGGCGCGGTTCATGTCCGGAACGGCGTTCTGCAACGGGCAGCCCATGGCGTGGCAGTAGGGGAGGCCGCAATTCTGACAGCGGCGTGAAAGCCGCTGCACCTCTTCGGCGGTCAAAGTCGCTTCGACTTCGGAGCAGTCGTTGACGCGTTCGCCAATCGGTCGATAGACATGTTCCAAGCGGGGAATCTCAATGAATGTCTTGCTCATTATTTGCTGCTCCGTAGAATTTTCTTGTACTCGACCGGCATGACGCAAACGAAGCGTCCACGGTAATCGTTCCAGCTCTGCAGGATGCGTTTTGCCTTTGGACTGCCGGTGGCGGCTTCATGGCGTTTCAGCATGTCGAGCAGTTCGTTTTCCTCCCGCGTTTCGGAGCGGATGGATTCAAGATCGACGGTGTCGAGATTGCAACGCAGGTCGAAGTCGCCGTCTTCGTCGAGAACGTAGGCCGTGCCGCCTGTCATACCTGCCGCGAAGTTCACTCCCGTACGGCCGAGCACGACGACGCAACCGCCTGTCATGTATTCGCAACCATGGTCGCCGACGCCTTCGACGACCGCTTTGAAACCGCTGTTGCGGATGGCGAAACGTTCGCCCGCCTGTCCGTTGATGTAGATTTCACCGCTTGTGCCGCCGTAACCGATGACGTTGCCGGCGACGACGTTTTCTTCCGCTTTGCAAATCGCCTTCGCGTCGGGCACGATGACGATTTTGCCGCCGGAGATGCCTTTGCCAACGTAGTCGTTCGCTTCGCCTTCCAGACGGAATGTGACGCCTTTCGAGAGGAACGCGCCGAAGCTCTGTCCCGCGACGCCGTGGAAGGCGACCTTCCATGTGTCGTCCGGCAGGCCTGCTTCGCCTTTGGCCAAAGCGATGCGGCTGGACAGCCGTGCTCCGACGGAGCGGTCTGAGTTCGCGATCGGGAGGCTGGCGGAGGCAGCCTTGAAGCTTGTCAACGCTTTGCCCAACGCGGGGAAGATCTTTTCGTCGTCCAACGTCGTCTGCGTGTATTTTTCACCCTGCCAACGGACGATATCGCCGTCAACGCGATGGAGCATGGGCTGGAAGTCCAGCATGGAGGCTTTGCCGACGGCCATGGCGGGATTGACTTCCAATAGATCCGCGCGGCCGACGGCTTCATCCAGAGAATGCAGGCCGAGCGACGCGAGAATGCCGCGAGCCTCTTCCGCGATGAAACGCAAATAGGCGATGATGTGTTCAGGCTTGCCTTGGAAGCGTTTGCGGATTTCCGGATCCTGTGTCGTGATACCGGCGGGGCATGTGTTGTCTTGGCATTGACGCAGCATCATGCAGCCCAAAGCCAACAGCAGGGAGGTGGCGAAACCGAATTCCTCTGCGCCGAGCAGGGCCGCGATGACGATGTCGCGGCCTGTGCGGAGCTGTCCATCCACCTGCAACTTGACTTTGCCACGCAAGTTGTTCTTTACCAATGTCTGATGTGTTTCGGCCAGACCGATTTCCCACGGCATGCCCGTATGTTTGATGGAACTGAGCGGCGCGGCTCCCGTGCCACCGTCATGGCCGGAAATGACGACCACGTCCGCGTGGGCCTTCGCAACGCCTGCCGCGACTGTGCCGACGCCGTTTTCGGAGACGAGTTTCACGGAGATTCGCGCGGCGTCGTTTGCGGCGCGGAGATCATGGATCAACTGCGCAAGATCTTCAATGGAATAGATGTCGTGATGCGGCGGTGGTGAAATCAACGTGATTTTCGGCGTGGCATGGCGGGTGTGTGCGATGTCTTCGTTGACCTTGTCGCCTGGCAGTTGGCCGCCTTCGCCTGGCTTGGCGCCCTGTGCCATTTTGATCTGCAAGTCTTTGGCGCGAGCCAAATAGTTGATGGTCACGCCGAAACGACCGGAAGCCACCTGACGGATGGCGCTGGCGCGGCATTCGCCGTTTGCGTTCGGCGTGTCACGTTCGGGATCTTCGCCGCCTTCACCGGAGTTGCTCATGCAGCCGATACGGTTCATGGCGACGGCGATCGTTTCATGGGCTTCTGGACTCAACGCGCCAAAGCTCATGGCGCCGCCGACGAAATGCTTCAGAATACTTTCAACGGATTCGACTTCGTCAATCGGAACGGCCTGTTCCGCAGGACGGAACTGTAGCAGATCGCGCAGACGAATTGGAATGGATGGTTCGTTGATGCCTTTGGCAAATGTCTGATACTGCGTGGCGTCGTTTTCGCGAACGGCGCGATGCAGGGCGCAGATGGACAGCGGCGTCACCAGATGCGGTTCGCCGATGGCGCGCCAACGGTAGTTGCCGCCGACTGGCAGCGGCTTGTCGCAAGCCGCGCAACGGGCGGTTGTTACGCGAGCGCGGACTTCTTCGGCGATTTCGGCCAGACCGATGCCGCCGACAGCGGACGGCGTGCCGGGGAAGTAGCGACGGATGACATCCGGCCCGAGGCCGAGTGCTTCGAACATCTGCGCGGAGCGGTAACTGCGCAGTGTGGCGATACCCATCTTGGACATGCATTTCAGCAAGCCTTTGTCAATGGCGGAGATATAGTTTTCCGTGGCTTTGGCAGCATCGCCGTCTTTCGCAAGGGCGGAAACCGTTTCCAACGCAAGATACGGATGGATGGCCGTGGCGCCGTAGCCGAGAAGCAACGCGTAATGCATGACTTCACGCACTTCGCCGGATTCCACGATGATACCGACTGGCGGCCGCAGGCCAGCGGCCGTCAATGCGCGGTTGACGGCGGAGACAGCCAATAGCGACGGCATCGGCAGTTCATCGTCCGCCAACTGCTTGTCGCTGAGAACGAGTACGCTCTTGCCGCTACGTGCGGCCTGAACAGCCTGTTGTTCCAATTCATGAAGGGCGGCTTCCAAATCGTCCTTCCAGCCGATTGGCAGCGTTTGAACTTGAATATGAGGCACTTCCATAACAAGCAGACGGGCCAGATCGCCGCCTGTAAGAATCGGACGGGCTAGACGGACAATGCTTGCACGATGGTCTTCTTCCGAAAGGATGTTGCCTTGATTGCCAATATACGTCGTCAGACTCATGACCAACTGTTCGCGGATTGGATCGATCGGCGGGTTGGTCACCTGCGCGAAGCGCTGCTTGAAGTAGTTGAACAGCAATTGCGGACGCGGTGAAAGAACGGCTAGAGCCGCGTCGTTGCCCATGGATCCGACTGGCTCCTTGCCCGTTTCGACCATCGGGCGGACGATCAGTTCGATATCTTCCTGCGTCCAGCCGAAGAGACGCTGCTTTTCCTTAAGATTATCTGTGACGCGCGCCGCCGCGATGGAATCAAACAGACCTGCGACGGGAATCTTGTTTTCCTGCGCCCAACGGCGGTAGGGGGCTTGACGTGCGATCGTGTTCTTCAGCTCAGCATCGAGAACCAGCCGATGGGCCTGCAAATCGCACCAAAGGATTTCGCCTGGCTTCAGGCGGCCGCGGCGGACGATGTCTTCAGGCTTCAGATCAAGCACGCCTGTTTCAGAGGCGAGAACGAACAGACCGTCTTTCGTCAATGAATAACGGGCCGGACGGAGGCCGTTACGGTCCAGCATGGCACCTGCGCCAATACCGTCGGTAAACGTGACGGCGGCGGGGCCGTCCCACGGTTCCTCCAAGGCGGAATGGTAGTCGAAGAAACCGCATATGTCCTTCGTCATGTGATAGTTGACGCCCCATGCCTGTGGGATCAACATCATCATGACATGCGGCAGCCAACGGCCTGCTTGCGTAAGAAGTTCCGCCATGTTGTCGAGGCAGGCAGAATCGTTCTGTGTTTCATCGATCAACGGCAGCAGCTTCTTCATGTCGTCGCCGAAAAGGTCAGATTTCAGAAAGGCTTCCCGTGTGCGAGCGTGGTTCAAGTTGCCGCGCAGCGTGTTGATTTCGCCGTTGTGGGCCAGATAGCGGAATGGATGAGCCAGCCGCCACGTTGGGAAGGTGTTCGTACTATAGCGTTGATGAACCAACGCCAATGGCGACGCGAACGTTTCGTCCGCCATATCTTTATAGAAGGCTTCGATCTGCGTGGCCAGCATCAGACCTTTGTAGACGACCGTCTTCGTGCTGAAGCTTGGGAAATACACATCCAGCAGTTCGCGTTCAAGACGACGGCGGATTACGAAAATCTTGCGTTCCAACGCGTCACCGGATAGGCCTTTCTTTGACACGACGAAAATCTGCCGTATGGCGGGACAGCTTTGACGGGCCTGTTCACCAAGCTGTGCGGCGTCCGTCGGAACATCGCGCCATGCGAGAATCTTGCAGCCCTCCTCTTCGATGATGGCTTCCAACGCTGCTTCTTCGCCGACGCCGTTGAACATCATGCCCAACGCATATTCGCCAGCGGCCGGCAGGGCGCCTTTCAATTCACGTTGGAAGAAATCATGTGGAATCACACACAAAAGCCCAGCACCGTCGCCGGAAAGGGCGTCACTGCCAGCGGCTCCGCGGTGCAGGAGCCGCCGAAGAATGGTCAAACCTTGCACGACAATGGCATGTGTCGATTGACCGTTCAGGTTGGCGACGAGACCGACGCCACACGCGTCATGCTCGTTGCTGAAGTGGTACAGCCCTTCGTCTTGCGGCAGCGCCAGGCTGCGCTGTCGGTATTTCAGTTCCTGTTCCATAGTTTGGATTCCTTTCGATGTTTCTGCGTTGATGAGATTCGCTCGAGAAAATTAAGCAGAAATCATGCCAAATGAATGATTTGTGGGGTACAGGGCTGTTTTGTGTATTATAATTATGGAATAATAGCGTTTGGAATAATGGGGGAGACTGGCAAAAAATGTCAGGCAGGGTGACAAAAAATGTCAGGTATGGATTGGATATGATATTACAAAAAATGTAATATGGTCCAAAATGACGTGCAAAAAATGTAAGAGCTGTAACAAAAATTGCCTGTTGTTACAAGCTGTTGTTTGGCAATCTGGCCTGATTTTTACAAAAAAATGCATGATTTGACACGATTTGGGCGATTTTACAGGAAAAAATCCGTTTCTTGACGGTGTTTTGGAAAAGTTGGCATGCTAGTTGCTAAATTACCAATGTCAATTTAAAAAGAGCGGAAAGGTCAAAACCAAACCATAGAAAAAAGGAACAGAGCCATGCAAAAGAGATTTGATGCCGTTTGCAAGATTTCGGACCGTTGCACAACTCCTGCCGAACCGCAGGGCGCAAAGGTTCTGGATTACTTTGCGGAAGATGTGTTCGACATCGCGAAAATGGCGGAGCATCTGCCAAAATCCACCTACAAGAAACTGATGGCGACCATTAACGGCATGCAGCCGCTGGATCCCGACATCGCAGATGAAGTCGCGACGGCGATGAAGGAATGGGCCGTGTCCCGTGGCGCCACCCACTACACCCACTGGTTCCAGCCGTTGACGGGCGGCACGGCGGAGAAGCACGACTCCTTCCTGGACTTCTCAAACGGCAAGGCGATTTTCGAATTCTCCGGCAAGACGTTGGCGGTCGGCGAGCCTGACGCATCCAGTTTCCCGTCGGGCGGTCTGCGCAGCACATTTGAAGCGCGCGGCTATACGGCGTGGGATCCCACGAGCCCTGCCTTCATCAAACGCCATGACAACGGCGGCACGCTCTGCATCCCGACGATTTTCTGCTCCTACACGGGCGAAGTTCTGGACAAAAAGACGCCGCTGCTGCGTTCCACGCAGATCTTGAAAAAAGCGGTCGTCCGCCTCATGAAATGCTTCGGCCAGGCGGAAGAGCCTGTAAAAGTCACGTTGGGCGTCGAACAGGAGTACTTCCTGATTGACAAGAAATTCTACCTGCAGCGGCCGGATCTGCTGCAGACAGGCCGTACGCTGTATGGTGCGCCGCCTGCGAAGCATCAGCAGTTGGAAGACCATTACTTTGGCAGCATTCCGTCGCGCATTCTGGCCTTTATGACGGACGTGGAGAAAGCTCTCTGGAGCCTCGGCATTCCTGCGAAGACCCGCCATAACGAAGTGGCTCCCGCGCAGTTCGAATTGGCGCCGATCTTTGAAGATTTGAACTTGGCCGTTGACCACAACATGCTGATCATGGAAGTCTTGCGTCAGACGGCAGATCGCTACGGTTTGGTCTGCCTGCTCCATGAAAAACCGTTCGCCGGCATCAACGGTTCCGGCAAGCACAACAACTGGGGCATCGCATACGGTAAACGCAACCTGCTCGATCCGGGCAGCAACCCTGCGGAAAACGCTGTCTTCCTGACCGTTCTGACCGCTGTCATCCATGCTTTGGATACGCACAGCGACATCTTGCGGACCGCAACGTCCGGCCTCGGCAACGACCATCGTCTGGGCGCCAACGAAGCGCCACCCGCCATCATCTCCATGTTCGTCGGCGAACAGCTGGAAGGCGTCATCAACCAGATCGTCAGCGGTACGGCCGCCAGCAAGAGCAAAGCGTCGTCGCTGCGGATTGGAATTGACGCGTTGCCGCCTCTGAACCGTGACGCAACCGACCGTAACCGTACATCACCTTTCGCGTTCACTGGCAACAAGTTCGAATTCCGCGCCCCGGGCTCCTCGCAGTCCTGCGCAGAAGCCAACATGATTCTGAACACGATCGTCGCGGAAGCCATGGACGCCATCAGCGACCAGATGGAGAAGTTCTCCGAAAAGAGCTTCAACGCGGATTTGCAGGCCCTGCTCAAGAAAGAGATTTCCGCCCATCAGCGTGTCATCTTCAACGGTGACGGCTACAAGCCGGAATGGGTCAAAGAAGCGACCAAACGTGGCCTGCCGAACCTCGCCACGACGCCCGAAGCCATTAAACCGTTGCTGGACAAGGACAACCAGAAGCTCTTCGAGAAATACGGCGTGCTGACGAAGGCCGAACTGGAATCGCGTTACGAAGTCTTCCGCGAAGATTACGAGCGGCGTCTTGAAATCGAAGCGCGTATCGCGTTGGAAATCGCCAAGAGCATGATCCGACCGGTCGTCATCAAGGAATATCTGAAATTGCAGGATGCGAAAGGCTGCGCAGCCGTTGCTTCCGTCAAGGCGGAAATGGGTGCTGCGTTGGACGAAATGTCTGCCAGCATCGATGCCTTGCAGAAGGCCATCGCAAGCGGCAAGGGCATCATTCCCGCCATGACGGCGTTGCGGCAGAAAGTTGATGCGCTTGAAGCGATCATCGACGACAGTGTCTGGCCGTTGCCCAAATATCGCGAAATGCTCTTCATCTGCTGATTCAGGAGGAACTCGCCTTGTCGGATCCACTCAAGCATGAATGCGGTGTCGCGCTGCTTCGCCTGCGCAAATCATTGGATTACTATGCCGAAAAATACGGCACGACGGCGTACGGCTTTTCGAAACTGTCGCTGTTGATGGAGAAGCAGCACAACCGTGGTCAGGACGGCGCAGGCATCGCCTGCGTCGGTCTGGACGTGCCGCCCGGAAAACCGTTCTACCAGTTGGAGAAGAGTTGCTCCTCCATGCCGCTGGCGGACTTGTTGGAACGGATTTCCGGCATGCTTGAAGCATCCGACCAGAAAACATCCACGAAAGCTCTTGCGCGGCCGTTCTGCGGAGAGGTCTATCTCGGGCATCTCCGCTACGGCACTTACGGGAATCGTACACTGGCGGCCTGTCATCCAATGGTCTGCGACAACGCCCGCCGCGCCAGCACATTGCTGGTGGCGGGCAATTTCAATCTGACAAACACGCCGGACGTGTTCAACCATCTGACCTCTCTCGGCTATCATCCGCATGGTCATCAGGACTGCGAAATCCTGCTGACCATGCTTTCGCATTATCTGGGGGAATACCACGGCGATTTGCTTCAGGCGGTGAAAAACGCCGCCGCGCAATGGGATGGCGGTTTTGTCATCAGCGGCATCATTGGCAATGGCGACGCGTTCGCTTTCCGTGATGCCGCCGGCATCCGCCCTGCATATTATTATGTTGACGACGAAGTGGCGGTTCTCGCATCGGAACGCGTCACCATTCAGACGGCTTTCAATCTTGGTAGCGAAGATGTCAAGGAACTGCCGGCCGGACATATGATCATCATTCCCGCAAAGGGCGAAATCACGTTGAAGCAATGTCTTCCGCATGCTCCTGTTCGCCATTGCGTGTTTGAACGAATCTATTTTTCACGCGGAAACGATGCGGATATTCAGCGTGAACGGCGCGCCCTCGGCCGTGCCGTCGTGCCGAAAGTCTTGGATGCCATCGACCACGACTATGACCATACGTTCTTCTCCTACATACCGAATACGGCGCAGGTCAGTTTCCACGGCATGCTGGAAGCGTTGGACGATTATCGCGGCGGCCACAAGCTGCGTTTCGGCATGATCGCCGTCAAAGACGCGAAATTCCGCACGTTCATCAGTGATGCGAACCACCGCGAAGAATTGTTTCCACACGTCTATGACGTGACTTACGGACTGATTCAGTCCCATGAGGACAATTTGGTCGTCATCGATGATTCCATCGTCCGCGGCAACACGATGCGCCGCGCCATCCTGCCGATTTTGGATCGTCTGGAGCCGAAACGCATCGTCATCGTTTCATCTGCGCCGCAAATCCGCTATCCGGACTGCTACGGCATTGACATGGCATCCTTCAGCGAATTGGTCGCCTTCCAGGCGTGCATGGATCTGATCCATGAGCGCAAAATGGATGCGTTCTTTGAGGAAACCGTCCATCAGGCGGAAGAGGAACTTGCGCGGCCGGATCGCGACATGCAGAACATCGCCGCGAGACTGTATGCGCAGTTCACCGACGATGAACTGACGGAAGCCATTACAAAACGGCTACTTCCAGACAATCTCAATGCCGAGCTGAAGGTCGTCTTCCTCTCCTGCGAAGACCTGCGGCGGTGCATTCCAGACCATACAGGCGACTGGTATTTCACTGGCAATTATCCAACGCCCGGCGGCAACCGCGTGGTCAACCAGGCGTTGGTCAACTTCGCCCATAATCTGTTCATTCGTGCATATTAAAGGAATCTGACATGAGTTCGCAAGCATTTCTCGCCTTGGCCGACGGAACGGTCTTCAACGGCGTCTCCTGCGGGGCCGCCTGTGACCTGCCCGGCGAGGCGGTTTTCAATACAGGCATGAGCGGTTATCAGGAAATCGTTTCCGATCCGTCGTATTTCGGACAAATCGTGACACTTTCGACCGCTGAAGTTGGCAATTACGGCTGCAACGACGAAGACATGGAATCGCGTGGCGTCTTTTTGAACGGCCTCATCGTGCAGAATCTGAATCCGCCGTCGTCATGGCGGAGCCGCCAGAGTCTGGACGATCTGCTGAAGCAGTCAAAGAGACCGATCTTGAGCGGCGTTGATACGCGTCGTCTTGTGTTGCACATCCGCGAAAAAGGCACGCAAAAGGCGTGGTTGCATGCTGATGGCACGGATCTTTCGGTGGAAGAAGCTGTTGCAAAAGCTCGCGCATGGTCTGGATTGGACGGATTGGACTGTGCGGCAAAAGTCGCCGCGGCAAAACCATATGTCTGGTCTGAAAAAGGCGATTTGCATGTCGTCGTCATCGACTGCGGCGTTAAATACAATATTTTGCGGCAGCTGGCGGCGGCAGGCTTCCGTGTGACGGTCGTGCCATGCGGCACGACGGCGGAGGAGATTTTCAAACTACGGCCCAACGGTGTTCTGCTCTCCAACGGACCGGGCGATCCGGACGGTGTCGTGGGCGTCGTCGATTGTGTGAAAAAACTGCTCGGAAAAGTTCCTGTCATGGGCATATGCCTTGGGCATCAGATACTTGGGTTGGCTTGCGGAGCACGCACAGGGCGGCTTCATTTCGGTCATCACGGTTGCAATCATCCTGTCAAAAATTTGCTGACCAACACGGTCGAAATCACATCGCAGAACCATAACTTCGCCATCATGCCTGATTCGCTGGGCGGCAATCTGGAAATCACGCATGTCAATTTAAACGACGGCACGATTGAAGGCGTCCGCCACAAGACGTTGCCTGCGTTCTCCGTGCAGTATCATCCGGAAGCCGCTCCAGGCCCGTTCGACGCACGCTATCTCTTCGGGCAGTTCAAGGAACTTATGCAAAAACATTAAACGACTATGACAAAATTCATCTTCATCACAGGCGGTGTCGTTTCAGGGCTTGGAAAAGGCATCACATCCGCCAGTCTCGCATATCTGCTCAAATCGCATGGCTACAACATCGCCATGCAGAAATTTGACCCGTATCTGAACGTTGATCCGGGTACGATGTCCCCCTATCAGCATGGAGAAGTCTATGTGACGGACGACGGGACGGAAACAGATCTCGATCTTGGTCATTACGAACGCTTTGCAGGTGTCCGTTGCGACCGTCACAGCAATTACACAAGTGGAAAAATCTACAGCAGTGTCATCGCCCGCGAACGGGAAGGCGCGTATCTTGGCGCGACTGTCCAGATGATTCCGCATATCACGGATGAAATCAAACAGGCCATCCGCAGCGCGGCCAAGCCTGGAATTGATATCGTCATGACGGAAATCGGCGGTACGGCGGGCGACATCGAATCGCTGCCGTTTTTGGAGGCCGTCCGCCAGTTCAAGAACGAAGCGGGGCTTGGAAACGCCATCGTCATTCATTTGACGTTAGTTCCTTATATTAAATCTGTTGGTGAAATGAAGACGAAACCGAGCCAGCAGTCGGTCAGCATCCTGCACAACATCGGAATCTTTCCGGACATGCTGGTCTGTCGTACGGAAATGGCCATGGCGGACGAACAACGCCGAAAGCTCTCGCTTTTCTGCAACGTTCCCGACGAAATGGTCATTGAAGAATGCGATGTGCAGCATTCCATTTATGAAGTTCCGCAGGAGTTGGCGGACAGGGGGATGGATGTGAAAGTCCTTGAACTTCTTAGACTTCCATTAACGGAAAGTCATTTGGACGACTGGCATGAACTGCTGGATCGCGTCCTCCATCCGGAAAAGACCTGCCGCATCGCATTGGTTGGCAAATATGCAGGCTTGCGGGATGCCTACAAGAGCATTTTCGAATCATTCGCACATGCTGGTATCGCATTGCGTACCAAAGTGATATGCGACATGGTGGAGGCGGAGGAATTGGAAAATGACTGTTCGCGGTTGGACAGTTACGATGGCGTTCTCGTGCCTGGCGGTTTTGGAGCACGGGGCATCGAAGGGAAGGTTGCCACGTTGCAATATGCTCGTGAAAAAGGAATTCCATGCCTCGGCATCTGCCTTGGCCTGCAATGCATGGTTATTGAATATGCGCGGCATGTGTTAGGCTATAAAGACGCGAATTCAACGGAATTCGACGAAAAAACATCTCATCCCGTCATAGATCTCATGCCCGATCAGCGTGGCGTGTCCAGTAAAGGCGGCACAATGCGGCTCGGCGCTTATCCATGCCGTCTTGTTGACGGAAGCCGCGCGGCGGAGCTTTACGGCGAAAAGGATATTTCGGAACGCCATCGCCATCGTTTTGAATTCAATAATGACTATCGGAAACAACTGATATCCGCAGGTTTGCAGATTGGCGGAACCAGTCCGGACGACACGTTGGTGGAAATGGTCGAACTGCCCAACCATCCGTTCTACGTTGGTTGCCAGTTCCATCCGGAATTCAAATCGAGGCCATTCTCGCCGCATCCGCTATTCGTCGGACTTGTGCAGGCGGCGTTGAAGCATCAGGAGAAGTGATATGCCAAGACGGACAGACATCCATAAAATCATGCTTCTCGGAGCTGGCCCGGTTGTCATCGGGCAGGGCTGCGAGTTCGATTATTCAGGCGTGCAGGCCTGCAAGGCGCTGAAGCGCGAAGGCTACGAAATCGTTCTGCTCAACAGCAATCCGGCCACGATCATGACGGATACGGAATTCGCTGACCGTACGTATCTTGAGCCGATGACGCCCGAATATCTCCATGAAATCATTCGCCGCGAACGGCCGGATGCGCTGTTGCCCACATTGGGCGGCCAGACGGCGTTGAATCTTGCCATGGAAGCATGGCGGAGCGGCGTGCTGAAACGCTATCACGTCGAATTGATCGGCGCGGATGCGAATGCCATCGCGCGTGCGGAGGACCGCAGGCTGTTCAAGGCGACGATGGACAGTATCGGCATCCGCAGCGCGAATTCCGATTCGGCCCATAGTTTGAAGGAAGCGATGGTCATCGCGCGGGCCATCGGCAAATGGCCGCTGATTGTACGGCCGGGCTTCACGTTGGGCGGTTCGGGCGGCGGTATCGCCCATGACGAAGCGGAATTCAAGACGATTGTCGAACGTGGGCTGGAGGCGAGTCTTAATCACGAAGTGCTTGTGGAAGAGTCACTTCTGGGATGGAAGGAATACGAGATGGAAGTCATGTGCGACAAACGCGGCACGTCCGTCATCGTCTGCTCCATTGAAAACATGGATCCCATGGGCGTCCATACGGGCGATTCCATCACGGTGGCGCCCGCCATGACGCTGACGGATCGTGAATATCAGGCCATGCGTGAGGATTCGCTGAACGTCATGCGAGCCATCGGCATCCAGACAGGCGGTTCCAACGTACAGTGGGCCGTCAATCCACAGAACGGCGAACGGCTCATCATTGAAATGAATCCTCGTGTATCTCGTTCATCCGCACTAGCTTCCAAAGCGACGGGCTTCCCGATCGCCAAAATCGCGGCGCTATTGGCCGTCGGTTATTCGCTGGATGAATTGCGCAATGACATCACGGAAAATACGCCCGCCTGCTTCGAGCCTGTTTTGGACTATGTCGTCGTGAAGATGCCGCGGTTCACATTTGAAAAGTTTCCGGCGGCGAATTCGACACTTGGCACGCAGATGAAAGCCGTCGGCGAAGCGATGTCCATCGGCCGTAATTTCAATCAGGCCTTCCAGAAGGCCATCCGTTCGTTGGAGACAGGCCATTGGGGCTTCGGTCTGGAGAAGAAACAGGTCGATTTCGACCAATTGGACGACGAAAAAATCGCCGCCGAATTGGCCCGTCCGAATGCGGATCGCGTCTATATGCTCCATGCCGCTCTCAAACATGGTTGGCCATTGGAAAAGATTCAGGAATTGACTGGTTTTGACATGTTCTATCTCCGCAAACTGGCGGAACTTGCGGCTTTTGAAACGACCATCGAAAATACGCCGGAAAGTCTGCGGAAAGCGAAGGAGCTTGGTTATTCGGACAGGCAGTTGGCTCTCGCTCTTGGCATGGACGAATTGGCCATCCGCGATTTGCGGAAGAAATACGGTATCCATCCCGCCTACGGCACGGTGGATACATGCGCAGGCGAATTCGCCGCTACAACACCATACTATTATTCAACTTACGCAGAATATGACGAACCTGTTCGCGACGTGGCGGGCAGAAAGAAAATCATGATTCTCGGCGGTGGTCCAAACCGAATCGGACAGGGCATTGAATTCGACTGCTGCTGCTGCCATGCCGTCTTCGCTCTGAAAGACGCGGGTTACGAAACGATCATGGTCAATTCCAATCCGGAAACCGTTTCTACAGACTACGATACGGCGGACTGCCTCTATTTCGAACCGCTTACGTTTGAAGATGTTCTGAATATCTATGAACGTGAACAATGCGATGGCGTGATCGTTCAATTAGGCGGCCAGACGCCGCTGAATCTCGCCACAGAATTGGAAAATGCGGGCGTTAAAATCATCGGCACGCCGCCGACCGATATCGATGCGGCGGATGACCGTGGCATCTTCAAGGAAATCGCGAAGCAGGTTGGCATCCGCCAGCCCGCCAGCGGCATGGCGGCGGACGCCGAAGACGCATGCCGTATCGCGGCGAAAATTGGTTATCCCGTACTCGTCCGTCCGTCGTTCGTGTTGGGCGGCCGCGCCATGGCGATTGTCAATCAAGAGGATGCGCTGCGGTCGTACATGGCGGAGGCGACGCGCGTCTCCGAAGGCCATCCGATTCTCATCGACAAATTCCTCAGCGACGCGCAGGAATTGGACGTCGATTGTCTTTCGGACGGCCGCGACACGGTCGTCGGCGCCATCATGGAGCACGTCGAACAGGCGGGTATCCATTCCGGAGATTCCGCCTGTTCCATTCCGCCGCGTGATTTGTCCGAAGCCGTTCTGGCGGAGATTCATACGGCTTCCCGCAAACTGGCGAAAGCGTTGCATGTCGTCGGTCTGATGAACATCCAGTTCGCCGTCCAGCATGACACGTTGTATGTGATTGAAGTCAATCCGCGTGCGTCGCGGACGGTGCCGTTCGCAAGCAAGGCGACAGGCGTCCCGCTGGCCAAACATGCCGCGCTGTGCATGGCGGGCAAGACGTTGGCGGAGCTTGGTTTCACGCAGTCGCCGCGCATTCCGTATTCGGCCTTCAAGGAGGCCGTCTTCCCGTTCGCGAAATTCCCTGGCGTCGATATAACCCTCTCTCCTGAAATGAAATCCACAGGCGAAGTCATGGGGCTGGACATCGATGCCGCGAACGCCTATCTGAAGTCGCAGGACGCGGCGGGCAACCGCATCCCGCGTTCGGGCGGCTTGTTCCTTTCGATTCGTGATGCCGACAAATCGTTGGCGTTGCCATACATCAAGCATCTGGCGGAAGTCCATCAGTTTGAGTTCTATGCGACGGCTGGAACAGGCGAGATGCTTTACGCGGCGGGCATTCCATGCCACGCCGTCTTCAGACTCACGGCAGGTCGCCCGAACCTGCGCGATTTGATTCTCGAGAAGAAGATCGGCTGGATTGTGAACATTCCGGACGTCGGCGACGATGGTGCGAAGATGCGTTCACTCGCCATCGAATTCGGTCTGCCGATCACGACGACGACAGCGGCCTTGCAGATGGCCACGGAAGGGCTTGGCAATTCGGCAGTTGACGCGGGACGCGTCGATATTTGCTCCCTTCAGGAATACCATCGCATGGTCGCCAATGCGGCCTGCGCGGAGTAGTGCAGGTTGGCGTAGTGGCCAAAACAACGGCAAATGTGGTAGAATGGCAAGAAAATGACTGTTGACGCTTTATATTATAGAGAAAGCCGGAAGTTCGCTGTTGGTATGCGAATCCGCTTTACCAAAGGCGTGGCAGTCGTCAGTTTATCATCAAAGATCAGCAGGTGACCGCCATGACGAACGCCATCATTCAGAAATACCAATACTACGCCATGACCATGAGTGCATTATCGGAAATATCTGTGCTGCGGGAGATTACGTCCGTTCTCGTGCGGGAGAAGAACGTCCGCCGTCTGCTTGAAGAGGTGCTTGAGATTCTTGAGCACCAGATGAGCATGCTGCGCGGCACGTTTACGCTGTTGGAAGGCGATGAATTGCGCATTGAAGCGACGTCGCGCAGGCTTAACGCGGAAGAGCGCGTGTTGGGCCGCTACCATATCGGCGAAGGCATCACGGGGCTTGTCGCGAAGACGGGCAAGGCGGAAATCGTCGTCGATGTCCGGAAGGACCGCCGTTTTCTGAACCGCACGAAGAGCCGTGGCGTCAATGAACCGTTGTCGTTTATCTGTGTGCCGCTGATATACTTAGGACAGGTCATCGGAACGCTGTCCGTTGATAAGGAGATACAGGAGGACACGAGCGCGTTGACGAAGGACGTGGCGTTTTTGGAAATCATCGCCAACATCACGGCTGAAGCGGCGGTTGTCTGCCGCGAAGAGAGCGCGGAACGCGAGGCGTTGCAGGAGGAAAACCGTTTCCTGCGCCGCATGCTTCCGAACAATCCGGACCAATTCGTCGGCAACTGCAAGAAGATGCGGATTGTGTATGAGCAGATCCGCCAAGTCGCGTCCAGTGACGCGACGGTGCTGATCCGTGGCGCCAGTGGAACGGGTAAAGAGTTGGTGGCGAGAGCGATACAAGGTCTGTCGCCACGCAGTAAGAAACCGTTTGTGGTCTTCAATTGCGCGGCCTTGCCGGAGACATTGGTCGAGTCAGAACTGTTCGGCCATGAAAAAGGCGCGTTTACGGACGCGCGTGAACGTCGCATCGGTTTGGCCGAGGCGGCAAACGGCGGAACGCTGTTTTTGGACGAAATCGGCGATCTTTCCATCTCCGTGCAGGTGAAGCTGTTGCGCTTCCTGCAGGAACGCACGTTCACGCGAATTGGCTCCAATGAAGAGCTGAAAAGCAATGTCCGTTTCATCGCGGCGACAAGCCGCAATCTGGAAGATTTGATGGCACGGAAGCTCTTCCGCGAAGACTTGTACTATCGGCTGTCTGTGTTTCCCATTATCGTTCCGTCGCTTGTGGAACGGGCGGAGGACATTCTACCGTTGGCGCAGCATTTCCTCTCGAAGATGAGCGCCAAATACGGGAAGAACATCACGAGCATTTCGTCGCCGGCGGCCAATCTGTTGCAGTCGTATTCATGGCCGGGCAATGTCCGCGAACTGGAAAACTGCATTGAACGCGCCGTGCTGACGGCGAAAGACGATTGCATCCATTGCTACAATCTCCCGCCGACGATGCAATCCCCTGATTTCACGGAAGATCCGTTCAATCCCGATGAACAGCTCTCCTTTGAAAAACAGATGGCCATGGTTGAAAAGCATATTTTGGAGAACGCCCTGAAGCGCCACAACGGCAATCGTACCGCCGCGGGCCGTGAACTGGGGCTTTCCCCGCGCATGATGAATTATCATCTCAATAAGGCAGGTGTCCAATGACGATAGCGATAATCGACTACAAGGCAGGCAATTGCACAAGCGTCTTAAACGCCTTCGCCTCCTTGGGCGTCGAAGCGGTTGTGACGCATGAGGCGGATTTTATCGCCAAGGCGGACCGCGTTGTCTTCCCCGGTGTCGGAGCGGCGAAAAGCGCCATGGAGAATCTCGAGGCGTTCGGATTGGCGGATCTCGTGCGTGAGCAGGCGTTGTCTGGCAAGCCGTTTCTCGGCATCTGCCTGGGCATGCAGATTCTGTTTGAACATTCCGAAGAGGACGGCGGCGTCAATCTGCTTAACATCCTGCCCGGCAAGGTGAAACGCTTTCCGGACACGCCCGGCTACAAGATTCCTGAAATCGGCTGGAATCAAGTGAACGGCGATATCGACTACTATTTCGTCCATTCCTACTATGCGGAAATCGGCCCATACACAACGGGGCGGACGGAATACGCGGGTGTAACATTCACAAGCGCCGTCCGTAAAGGGAATCTGTTCGCCTACCAGTTCCATCCGGAGAAGTCCGGAAAGGCAGGCCTGAAGCTCCTGAAGGAGTTTGTATCATGCTGACAAAACGACTCATACCATGTCTGGACGTCCGTCAGGGGCGCGTCACGAAAGGGACGAAATTCAAAAACAACATCGATTTGGGCGATCCCGTCGAAATGGCTGTCGCCTATTCGGATGGCGGTGCGGACGAATTAGTCGTCTATGACATCACGGCGTCCGCTGAACGTCGTCCTATCGACATCAAGATGGTGACGGAAGTTGCAAAATCCATCCATATTCCGCTGGCCGTCGGTGGCGGCATTTCGTGCGTGGCGGATATGGAACGCGTCATTCTCGCGGGCGCGGAGAAGATTTCCGTCAATTCATTGGCAGTCCGCCAGCCGGACATCATCGCCGAAGGCGCGGCGGCGTTCGGGCGGCAGTGCATCGTGCTCGGCATGGATCCTGTCCATAGTCCGAAATGCCCATGCGGATATGAAATCACGACGCGCGGTTTTCGTGAATTCACTGGCATGGACGCTCTCGAATGGGCGAAACGCGCCGTCGATTTGGGAGCAGGGGAAATCGTTGTCAATTCGGTAGATGCGGATGGAACACGCGAAGGTTTCGAATTGACGATCACGAAAATGATTTCGGAAGCCGTCGGCGTTCCCGTCGTGGCATCTGGCGGCGCGGGCAAGCCCGAACATCTGGTGACGGTTTTCCGTGACGCGCATGCGGATGCGGCCATCGTCGCAGGCATGATCCATACGGGCGACTATACGATTACGGACATCAAACGCGCCATGCGGGATGCGGGCATCCCGACGCGTATGAGCTATTGAGATTTGAGGTGCCATCGGCGTCCCGCCGTTGGCCGGGAGGTGCCATCGGCGTCCCGCCGTTGGCATATTTAATTTAATTAAGAACAAAACAGGCAGAAAATATGGGCAAACAATGGATTGCAATTCTTGATTACGGTTCGCAATATACGCAGCTGATCGCGCGCCGCATCCGTGAGATGGAAGTCTATTCGGAAATCATCCGTTGCGACACGACGGCGGAAGAACTGAAAAAGAATCCGCCTGCGGGAATCATCCTCTCCGGTGGCCCAAACAGCGTGTTCGAAGATAGCGCGCCAACCGTCGATACGGCCATTTTCAGCATGGGGCTGCCTGTTTTGGGCATCTGCTACGGCATGCAGCTGATGTCCCACAAGCTCGGCGGAAAGGTCGTGCCCGGAACGGAACGCGAATATGGTAAGATGCCGATTGAAATCATGCCCGGAAATCCATTGTTCGAAGGCATTCCTTCCACGATCACCGTATGGATGAGCCATGGCGACCGTGTGGAGGCTATTCCTGGCAGTTTTGAGCGTGGCGCTGTTTCCGCAACGTGTCCGTTTGCGGCGATGTATGACAACGCGAAACGTTTCTACGCATTGCAGTTCCATCCGGAAGTCGTTCATACGCAATTTGGAACAGATATTCTGCGCAATTACGTTTTCGGTATCTGCAATTGCGTGGCGGATTGGAAATTGTCGTCATGGGTTGAAGACACGGTTGCCAAGATGAAAGCGCAAGTTGGTGACGACGAAGTGGTTCTCGGACTTTCTGGCGGCGTCGATTCCTCCGTGACGGCGGTTCTGCTGAACAAAGCCATTGGCAAACGGTTGCACTGTATTTTCGTTGATAACGGCCTGTTGCGTTATCATGAAGCGGAACAAGTGGAAGAGATGTTCCATAAGAATCTGGGCTTGGATTTGACGGTTGTCCATGCCGCAGAACGTTTCTATGAAGCGTTGAAAGGTCTTGATAATCCGGAAGATAAACGCAAGACCATCGGCAAGTTGTTCATTGATGTGTTTGCCGAAGAGGCCCGCCGTTTCCGTCATTGCCGCTATCTTGCGCAAGGCACGATTTATCCGGATGTGATTGAAAGCCGTTCGCCGCGCAAAGGACCGTCGCAAACCATCAAAAGCCACCACAATGTTGGCGGCCTGCCACCAGATTTGAAGTTCGAACTAGTCGAGCCGTTGAAGGAGCTTTTCAAAGACGAAGTGCGCGGTGTCGGTCGTGTTTTGGGCATGGCCGACGAACTGTTGGACCGCCAGCCGTTCCCCGGCCCCGGTCTTGGCGTGCGCATTCTCGGTGAAGTGACGGCGGAAAAGGTCCGTCTTTTGCAACAGGCGGATTTGCGTGTGCAGGAAGAAATACGCAAGCTTCCGGATTACAAGACGATATGGCAGACGTTCGCCGTGCTGCTTCCCGTGAAAAGCGTCGGCGTGATGGGCGATCAACGCACATATGAATACACATGCGCCATCCGTAGCGTCAATTCCATCGACGCGATGACGGCGGATTGGACGCGCATCCCGTACGATGTTTTGGCGCGCATGTCCAACCGCATCATCAACGAAGTCCGCGGCATCAATCGTGTTGTTTATGATATTTCCTCCAAACCCCCATCGACCATTGAATGGGAGTAAACTTTGAGAAATATAATTAATGGGGGATTATAAGAGATGTTTCTGGGTATTCAATCAAGTATCAATTGGGCTTCTGTGGAGCCTATAGACAAAGGATGGTCATCTGATAAGAAATATCATATAAAAACTCAGACGAACGAACATCTACTTCTTCGAGCATCGAATATTGATGAATACGATCAAAAGAAGAAAGAGTTTGAGATCATCGAAAAATACTCAAAATTAGGTTTTGAAATGTCGATGCCTAAAGAGTTCGGTGTATGCAATGAGAATCAAAATACATACATGCTTTTGACTTGGCTTGAAGGATATGACTTGGAGACGGCACTACCGCAACTTTCTGATATAGAGCAATATCGGTTAGGGCGACAAGCAGGAGAAATATTAAAGAAAATTCATTCTGTTCCATTAGAAAAAGAAGATATTCCCATTAAGACAAAGAAAGAAAAGAAACTGCTTCAATTAGCAAAGTATGAAGAATCTGGTCTCCGAATACCGAATGATGAAATAGCGCTTCAATATGTAAAGGAAAACATCAATCAGATATGGCAGAAATCGCCCGTTTACTTGCATGGTGACTTTCATCCTGGAAATCTGATCTATATGCAAGATGCTTCCATAGGTGTCATAGATTTTAACCGATGGGAGGTTGGTGATCCGTTTGAGGAGTTTTATAAATTAGAGAATTTTGGAATTGAGAGCAGCATTCCTTACTGCATAGGACAAATAGATGCCTATTTTGATGATTCCGTGCCAATGGATTTTTGGATAGCCAATGCAGTTTATGTGGCACAGGCGTCATTGTTTTCCATAAAATGGGCTGAGAAATTCGGACAGCAGGAAATCGACGGGATGGTGGCAAGAGCCAAAAGAGCCTTTATTGATTTTGATGACTTTCGAACGATTATCCCTCGTTGGTATTCTGACCAATACAGAAAGGGATTAGGGCTGAATGCTTAAGCAATCCCCCAATAGAGGTGTGCTTACCTTGGCGTAATCTAATTGCTATCTCACGCCACTTGCGGAATCTTGTGAAAGTGGCGCGAACATCCCTACTGCGTTTACCTACAGTGGACGAGACACTGATAGTATTTCCGGTAAAGTGGTCTTTTTCTTGGAAAAATGACTTGTAATATCACGATAACATGATATTATATGAAATGAAACAGGAGGAAACAGATATGCCAGTGATTGCTCGATTTTATGGAATCATTATTCGAATGTATTTCCAGCAAGCGGAACATACGCCACCGCACATCCACGCGTTGTATGGCGAGGATGTCGCTGCTGTTGATGTTCGTAACGGAACCATATTGGAGGGACATCTGCCTCCAAAGGCAATGTCCATGGTGAAAGAATGGATTGGAATTCATCAAGTCAGTCTTCTGAAAATGTGGGAGACACAGGAGTTCAAGCCATTGTCTCCTCTTGAATAAGGAGAAGAAAAATGTTTCATAAGATAAAAGCTGTCAATGTCATGTCGCAACATCGCCTCTGTGTGCAGTTTTCTGAAGGGGTGACGAAGATTTACGATGTCAAGCCACTCTTCTCCAAGTGGCCTGCGTTCAAGGCATTGGAGGAGGATGAGGAATTATTCTCCAGCGTGGAGGTCGATACTGGCGGATATGGCGTTGTCTGGAACGATGAGCTTGATTTGTCCTGCAATGAACTATTCGAAAACGGAAAGGCGATTCGCACGCCATTTGACGGATTGATGGCCTTCAGCGACGCCACGCAACTTTGGGGCTTGAATGAAAGTACATTGCGCAAGGCAATCATCTATAGGAAACTTGTCAATGGAATCGATGTCTGCAAGTATGGAAAACAGTGGGTTATTTCCATGGATGCCATGAAGCGTGAATATGGGCAGCCGAAAGAAGAGTTGGACAGGTAATCTTATTGAAAGTATTGAAATGCATTCACCTGTACGACTAAATTGACTTTTTTTTCTCTGAATCATCCAACCTTTTCAGATTCTTGTGTCTATATTGACGAAAGCTTTCAATAAGGAGATGCAAGTGAACAGACAAGATGTCGAGAAAACCATTGCGGAATATCTGAAGCCCATATTCGGATTCGCCTTGAAACGCTGCAAAAGTAGCCAGGACGCGGAGGATTTGTCGCAGGAAATCGCCGTCAAGGCTTTTCGCGCCCTTCTGGTCAAGGATGATGTAGCGGACATGGGAAAGTTCATCTGGACAGTTGCCCATCATTCACTTTGCAACTATTATCGCGATGCCGCTAAAGGCATGGTTGGTGTTCCGTTAGATGAAGTCGCGGAATTAGTTGCGGATTCGCATTCTGGAAATGATTCAGATGACAATCATGCAGAGGTGTTTGGGCGGTTTCAGTCTGAAATAGCCTATCTTTCAAAACTGCAAAGAAAAATTGTTATTGCGTATTATTTTGAGAATCGCGGTCAGTCGGATATTGCAAAGGAATTGGGCATTCCGCTCGGTACAGTCAAATGGCACTTGTTCGAGGCAAGAAAAGAACTGAAACGAGGCATGGAAACCATGAGAAAAACAAGTGAACTCAAATTCAATCCCGTCAAATTCCAATTATGTAGCATTATTGGTTCCGCTGGCAAAAGACCGTTGGATGATTTCTTTCGTTCAGCACTTACACAGAACATCTGCTATTGTGTGCGGAATATAGCGAAGACGGTCAATGAAATAGCTGATGATCTTGGCGTTTCCCCTGTATATGTGGAAGGAGAAGCCGAATTTCTTGCGGAATATGGTTTGCTTCAGAAGCAAAAAGATAAATATCTTGTTAATTTCATCATTGCAGAGCCGACAACGGAACTGTTTGTTATGAAAGACAAAATGTACAAATGTGCCGCCAATCAGTTTGCAAACGATTTGTATGATGAACTGACCTCAAGCGAGATTCTGGATAGTCCGGATATTCAGTGCAATCAGACGGATGGCGCTGTCAATCTGGCGGAATCTCCACTGGTTGACCGCAATTTTGTGCTATGGTCGTTGATTCCTTATATCGCTGCGTGTTCAGGCAATAAACTGATGGAGAAGCACATTTCGTTCAAGGAAGTGGCGACCATCCGCCCGGATGGAGGGCATAACATTGTCAAAGTGTCCGTCATGCCGAAGGAACTGATTCTTCCTGAGGATATTGTGAATATGAATGGCTGGTGTGGTCCCATGTGGGAAAATGGTGATAGACGTATTCTTTGGAGAATTGACAGCGAGTGGTCTGAACGTGGCGACCATTATGGATATATGGCCTTTGCCAATGATGCGGAACGTATACTGTCGCTTTACGAACGGAATCTTGAAGAAGATCTTTCCAAAGATGAATACGTCTGGCTGGCGGAGCGTGGTTGCGTGAAGACAAATGGCGATCTTAATGGCCATTTCAAGGCCGCATGGCAGATTGTCATTTTAGCAAACAAGATGATTCAAGACAAGCTTCTTGCCATAGGAGAACGACTTAAGGAAAAGTATGATAGCGAATTCAAGGCCTTGAAGACTCCATACATTGAAGCAATGTTGAAAACCGTTCCCGCGCATCTTCGGAAAGCGCAGGAATACGAATTGCAGTTCATATTCCATTCCGATGGAATGTTCTTATTGCACTGCCTGAAAACGCTTTTGAAAAACGGTAAGTTGAAGGAACCGACAAAAGAACAGAGAAAATCCTTGAGTACATTGATTCTCAATGAGTGAAATGATATAGACGGCCAAGGGGCGGATTCTCATTTTTGCGGTTGGAAAATCATATGATGAAAGCCCTGAACCGTGGGTAAGCGGCACAGGGCTTTTTGCTGTTATAAAGAAAGCATTGGACTGAAATTTATTGCAAATACTTATAACCATTTGGAATTCGAATATATGCCCTTATGTGTTCATCAATTGGGCGTTCGATAATTCCAGACATATTATGGATATTTCCTTCCGCCACAAGAATTGTATTCTCTTGTTTGTGCAAAATAATACCCATATGGTCATGTTCCTGATTGTTGAAAACTCGATCATAAATAACGATATCACCGGCATCTGGAACAAAATCTTCTGTTCCTTTATGATATTCTATTTGTTTATCATTGATGGCGAATTCCTCCCATGCAATGCAACCTGCCAAATGACACGTTATACATTCTTTGGGGTGATATGGAATGTCAAATCCCGCTTCCATACAGCAATAATAAACGAATGCCGCACACCACAGTCCATCCGCTTCGTTTAGGTTCCATTTTGGGAAAAATTGAATGATTGGCGCAATATTTGACTCTTGCCCATTAACATATCCGTGAAAAGGAATTAGAGCTTTTTCTTTTGCAATTTTTGCCAATTGTTCTCTAGTTGCTGTTACCATAAAACCTTATTCTTGGTTTTGTTGATGAACATCTATATTATAAAAATTGTCACTAATCGTATGTTGCGATGGATTTTATGTTGTCTTAGGAATTTTAGACAGGCATTTTGGGGAGGTTTTTTATGTGATTATAGATTTCTTTCATCCATTTATGTACGTCATTTGGATCAGCTTTTCCTATGTTGTGTTCATCCCACTTCATATCAAACAGCCAGAAGGCAGATATTAAGGCGTATAGATAGGGAAAAGTTTCCTTTTGCTTATCTGTGAAAGGTCGTTCCTGATGATACCCTTTCAAAAAAGCTGGCAAAATGACAGATTCATGCTTTTCAGAGAGATTTTTAGGATAAACCATAAGCCTTGCTATATATATAGCTTGCATGATGGAATCAAAATAAAGAACATTGTCACCACAGAGATTGAAGTCAAAGACCCCTATATTTCCACTTGCAGTTCGATATAGGTTATTAATGCTGATATCACCTTGCACTGCATATTTAGATTCTTTTCTAAGGGATTGTACTTGCAGCAGAAGAAGTTGATGTTCTCTGATAATATTGTTGTACAATGCCTTGTCAATGGTGACTAGGTAGTCTTTATTCACTGTGAAATCTTCGAAACTAAACAAATCATTTTCTTTTAATGGGTCAAATATAACCTTGCTTTGAACATGAAAATCAGAAGTTTCAGCTATGTTGTGCATTCGTGCAAGAAGCCTTCCCGTCTTTTCAGCGGTTTCAATATTGACTTCCTGTAGTTCCCCTATTACGAAGTTTTCGACTGTAACGATAACATCATATTCACCTATCTGATATCTACGAGCGAATTGTCCCTCAGAAGAATATACCGTCGGGGTTTCAATGCCATTGTTGGCCAGAAGAACTGCAAAGCGGCTCTGGTCATTAACGATATCAATCGTGACATTCTTTTCATTTTTGAAACGAATGACACATTCTCGATTATTATCAAGTTTAACCTTTACAATCAACCGAACTTCTTTAGATGAAGGGTTTTCTTTCTCATAGTGGTAACGCTGAAGTTCATTAAAAGAGACACATTTACCAGAAATACTAAAATCATGAAGAATGGTATCAATATCTTTCGTTGTAATAATGAACATCGATAAATCCCTTCTTCTAGTTCTTCCCCATGAATATCTTGTGAGTTTTGGCCTTTTCGATGAAATCGGCCAGTCTGCCATTTTCGAGAATCGCTTTGGCCATGCGATCACTGAACATGCCGGCGATTTGCTCCACTGTCATCTCCTTGTAGAAGTTCTTCGGAAGATCATGGTAGAACGTTCCGCCGAAGGTATTTCCAGCAGACGAACCGGGGGAACTGACGGATTCCTCCACGACCACGTTGCCGTTGCGTTTGAACATCATGGTCATCAACGTTGTTTCCTGTGCAGGTTCAAACACATACTTGGCGAAGAGAAAGTTCGCAGGTCTGAAATGAAGCTTGTTCTCTGCTGCGAATTTTTCGGCGAAGGAATCAAAGGAACCGCGTATCAGGACATTGTTTCGCTTGAGAATTTGCTCCAACGTCGGCGTCATGGTGATATTTGTTATCGAGTTCGGCAGAATCAATTCCGCAAGCGTATTTATTTGTTCAAGGAAGGCTGTGTCGATTTCCGTGAAACCATAGTCGTAGCCGTATGCGAAGGTGTCTTCAATCAAAAGGGAGACATCTCTGGGCTCGCGTGAATATTCCTTTTTGAATTTCCGGTAGATTGTGCTGAGACTCGTATGGAAACTGCCTTCCTTCACGGTTCCTTCACCCCAGGCGGAAAGCATCAAGTCGTATTCCGATTCAAATTCATAATCTAAAAGGCTCATGCTATCTCACCTTGTTTCTTTTGCATGCTCCACAATCCATTCACGGCAGTATTCAACGGCGGGGAGGTTTTTGTTCACCAATGGCGTGCAGTGGAAGATTAGACCATTGATTTCACGGCTCTTCCACCATGCCAAGGCGATTTCCAACTGATCTTTCATGAAACCGAGATCCAGCGGTTTCCGGTCGCCGAAATCCCACATGTAGATGCCGAGAAGCGTCGGTTTGTTTGGTGCCAGTTCGCGATATTTATGGAAGTTTTCCGGCAGTTTGCTGATGTCGGCTCCGTTCCATGTCCAGAAGAGGACAGTGTCCGCATAATCCAAGGCTGGAACGATGGTCGGCTTCAACTGCCTGGCGTACAAGACGATGCGCAGTTCGACGGGATGCGGTAGTGTTTTCATCCGTTTCTTGAGGGCGTCCAATTCCTGCAACGTCAATGACGCAGGCGAAACCAATGTCTCGCCGCCTTTGGGATCCGGTTGCAGGACATCAGGCTGGTTGTCGAAAAAGTCGTCCAGTTCGAACGCCGTGAAATTGGGATAATCCGCCACAAGACTTTCCGCAAACGGATAGAGTTTCGCGTAGGTTTCCTGATTGTGGCCGATGACCCATCCGAAACGTTTCATGCTGCGGTATTGCCACAAATGCGCCTTGCCGCAAGTCTCCCAGCGGACGGAACAGACATTCGGAATGCCCATGTAGCCGCAGGCATGCGCCATGCCGATCGGTTCGCTGACAGGGATGTTGTAGCAGTTGTCTGGACCGTCATAGACGCCTGTCTCATGCCCCCACATCCACAGGCAATCCTGCAATTCATTCTGATACGGCAAGTAAGAATTGTCCATTGTTATCTTCCTAAAAAAGATTTGTTCAATACAAAGAGATGATTAATGTAAAATGCGGTTTTGGTGTTTGCAAACAAAACTGGCATGATTATAATAGAATTGTTGGACCATGCCATGTGAATACAAAAAACAGCTTTTTGTCGTGTAAATGATTTCTTATATAATACATTGAAAATGAAAAACATAAATTCTATCATCTTTACTTTGTCACTTAGCGTCTCCCTGTTCGCGGCTCCGCAAATACCATCCATTCCATGGGAAGTTCGTTCGGACTGGATGGACGTGAAGACACCACACACTTGGAACAACGTCAAAGCCGTCGGCGACGGCGTGGCGGACGATACGGCGGCTCTCCAATGCGCTTTGGCCGCGGTACCGCACGAAGGCGGAACGGTCTATCTGCCGCCAGGCCGCTACCGCATCACGGAGACGCTTTTTTACGGTACCTACCAGCTCGATTCAACCACACGCCCGCGCGGTTTCTCCATCATCGGCTGTGGCCGCGACACGACAATTGTATGGGATGGGCCTGCCGACCAGCCGATGCTCCGTCTGACCGGCATTCTGCAATCCCGCATTATCGGCGTGCAATTTGACGCGGCAGAGAAGGCCAGTTCGTGCATCGACATGGGCGGCCCTGGCTTCCAAAGCCATAACTTGTTCCGCCACTGTGCTTTCATGAACGCGCGGCAGGCCGCAATCATGACCAGCCGCGTGAAAATCAACACCTCCTGCACGGAGCATCGCATCGAGAACTGCCTTTTCGAAAATTCCGGCATAGGCATTTTTCTGAGCCATTTCAACGACTACGACTGCGTCATTTCCGGCTGCGAATTCCGTGACTGCGGCATTGCCGTGCGCACCAACAAAGGAAATTTCTATGCAAGAGACTGCCATTTTGAACGCAGCAAAACCGCCGATTTCCAAACGTTCTGCGAGCACACGCCTTCCATTCGTCGCTGCACCTCCTATGGCAGTGCGCATTTCCTTCTTCAGGAGAATCCGCATTGCGCCACCGTCGTACAGGACTGCCATATCGGAGGCTTTACGTCACCCGACGGCGCCATCCTCCAGAACGTCGTGCCCGCGTTGATCTTCGACACTTCCATCAAGCCCGCCGATTCCAATGTAAACGCTCCAGCCGTCGCCTTCCGCCATACTGACACGGAAAAGCTGGTCGGCGGCAATATGCTGAATCCAGACTTCAAGCTGGTGTCCGCCAACAACGTTTTTGCGGGTGGGATGAAGAACGCCCAGCGTGTTTTTGACTTCAGCAACGCAAGCCAATATCCCGTGAGCGGACTCACTCCGCGCACTTCCTTTCTCAAGACCGAAGTCGCCCACGCCGTTCGCACCGACAAGCCGTACGTTGCCGTGATTCCAGGCAAGATATTCGATGTCAAGCGTGATTACGGCGCCAAAGGCGGCGAAGCCGACGACACAGCCGCTTTCCAGGCCGCCATCACCGCCGCCAAGGCGCATGGCCATGGCGCGATGGTCTATATTCCGCATGGTCACTACACCGTCCGGCAGACGCTTGAACTCGACGGTGAAGACTGGTATTTCGGCGGTTCCGGCCTAGGCACCACGCTCTCATGGTATGGGGAGGAAGGCCATGCATTGTTGCATGTGAATTCTCCGAAATCTCTTGGAATCATTGATTTGCAGTTTATGCGAATGGGCGGACGGCGCGACGGCAAAGACGTCCTCCACACGGGTGGCGCGGAAGATTCCTACACGCTCTACGACAATGTGCGGGGGCATGGCTGGCTTGTCGCCGAGCCTGATGTGCGCGGGCTGCATTTTGAAAATCTTGGCCCGCATGATGTCGTCCATTCCATCGCCACCTACGGGAACATGGTCTTCAAGAATTGCGCCGCGGCGACTATTCTGATCGACAGCCATTACGAAGGCACGATGCACGTCAAAGGCGAGAATCCAAATCGTAACGGCATCACCGCTTTCCAGTTCGCACTTCTGGAAATTTGCAATCCGTGCATCTGGGTGGAGGACAACAACTCATTGGTCATGACCGACTTCTACAATGAACAATGCATCACGCTCTACCGTATTATGGGCAATGCCGCATTGCCGTCCGGCCGCATATCGCTAGGCTCGATCAAAGTCGAGAACAGGCCTCGGATAGTGGACGGCTATCATGGCCAGATCACGCTACTGTATCCGCAATATTACAACAACAATCTTAATGGCGTGGCAACTTGGCAAACACAGAACGGTGCGAGCGTGGACTATCTGGAGGTCGCGTCCTACTACTACCAGCATTCACTCGAATGGCCGCAGGACGGCTCATTCCGGGCGTGTTTTCTCGCCACAGGCGGCTCACCCGCCAAAACCGAAACCGTCGAGCATTTTTTCCATACCCATGCAGATGCATCTGTTGATGAAATACGTGCTCAAATTCAAGCCACGCTGGAGGATTTCCGCCGTGTCGGCCTCCTCGATCTCCAGTTGAACCATCCTGGCCTGAAGTAGTTCCATAAAATCATCAGGGCTCTGCCTGCATATCCGCAAGGCATCCATTGTCACAATGTTTTTAGAAAAAGAA
The DNA here is from genome assembly GCA_017554445.1 of Victivallales bacterium. Taxonomy (GTDB): domain Bacteria; phylum Verrucomicrobiota; class Lentisphaeria; order Oligosphaerales; family Oligosphaeraceae; genus UBA1407. The sequence continues at coordinate 3,323 of JAFZIJ010000172.1, read as the reverse complement.
TGATGTCATGGCCTTTTCTGTTTACATAGACATATCCGTCCGTTTCAAAACCAAGCTTTTCGTGTAACTTGATACTTGGCAGATTGTCAGTGCGAACTTGCTGTTGGATGATTCTGTATCCTTTTCCCTTGGCGTATGTTAATAGGAGACGCATGGCATCAGCGGCATATCCATGACATCTTTGATCTGCAAAAATCTCCACGCCGATCGAGGCGATGGATGGGCTGTGTTCATATAACGAAATTGAACCAACGACAGTTGTATTATTCACAACCGCAAATATTTCAAAATACTTTCCGTTATATGATTTTGTCTTCCATTCATGGATCAGCGAAAGAATGTCTTCTTTGCTTTTGTTATATAATTGATTGGCCTGCAGAAGCTCCGCATCCGTTTCCAAGAAATGGCGCAACGAAATCATATGGGCACTTTAATACAGCAAATAAAGGGATGTTTTTATGGCCGTCGTGCCGAGGCACGAACGGCGATGATTCTTATTCCTCCGCCCGTATGTTCTCGCAGAACTCTCCGAGCTGGAGGTCATAGTCTTCCTTCCGGAGCTTTCTGCCGTTGAGTTGGAAATTCCGGATGACGACATTTCGCGTCGGATGCTTCGCGTCAAAGCCGCAGAAGTAGAATCTGGGGCGCTTGTTCGAGAAGAGGCGGATGTTTTCAAAGACGAGATTTTCGTTGATGCCGCGACGGCCGCCGCCGGCCGAATATTCCGGATGGAATAGGACGATTGCACAGCCGACCGCCGGTTGATAGTCGCGGATGACAGGCTTGTAGGTCTCCGCATCCGAGCCTTGGATGGCGGGCGGCGGGATGACATCGTCGTACTCAATGTCGATGTCGCTCCAAGTGATGTCGTGAACTCTGGCGTAATCTACATTGCAGCAATCCATGACGACGCCTATGGCGTGGATGATTTTGCAATTTTCGAACTGCACATGGCAGATTTCTTCGGCGCGCGTTTCGGCACCGATCTCAAGACTCTTGCCCCAGTCGTTCCAGATGACGCAATCACGCACGAGAACATGGCGGAAGTTCTCGTAGTTGCCGCCTTTGTAGTGCATCGCCGTTTGGACGGCCGCCTCCACGTCGCCTTCGTAGTAGCAGTCGAAGCCCTTCACACAGACGGCGTCGTCGAACGTCCGCAGGAAACAGTGGTCAATCAAAACATTCTCGCAATTGTGCATGTCGATGCCGTCGGAATTGTAGCGCCAGCAACCGATGATTTTCACGTTGGAGATGCTGATATTGCGGCATCCGATGGGGCGGATGTTATAGACCAGGCTGTCACGGATGGTGATACCGTCGATGACGACGTTGGTGCAGTATTCCAACTGGATGGTATGTAGCCGTGTCGCATTGTTCACCGCGGCATTGTTGTGCTCTTCATTGGCCTCGAAATGGATGGTTTCACGATTGTGGCTGTTGTCGAGAATGCCCCGTCCAAGAATACGGATGTTTTTGGCGTCAAAGGCGCGGATGCATGCGAAAACCACGGCTCCTTCGTCGATGAAAAGAGTCTGCCCGTCTTTCAGATCGATCATGCCGACTTCATGGATGCCACGGCCGTAATAAATGACCGATGGATCATCAGGGGAGATTCCATAGTCCGCCGGCGGGTCGATGAAGAAATGCAGGGCGTTGTGGCGTCCATCCGGCTCGAATGTGAAATAGGCGTTTCCGGGAATGGTGAAATGCGCCACGCCATCTCGCATCTCCGGCTTGACACCAAGCGACAACGGACGGACAACGGCGCGAGCGAGAGGCTTGTGGCGGAGGGAGGCCACTTCGATGGTCAACAGCTCGTCTGCGGCGAGGGAGACAAACGCGGTCTCTTCGCTCTGGTCCAATTGGCGCTGATGGCCGGGCCAGCGACGGTTGAAAGGTTCCTTCGACACACGGGCGAAATTGAGCGGCACGGGCTGGCCGTTGATTTTTACGGCGTAGTCCGCAGGCGGCGGTGTGGTTTCAGTGACAGGATAGATTTTGAACATGGCGGATTTTTTATAAATGTCGTTTTAATGGGACAAATGGGACTGATGGGACTTCTGAGACAATCGACGGATATTATTGCCGCCATGCGGCGGAGATTTTCGCAAAAGCGTCACAGTAGCGTGTATCAGGCTTGTCGGCGGCGGAGCCGAGCGTGGGACAGATCCATGCGCCTTCCTCAAATTCGTTCCAGGCGAACGTCAAGACATGGCCTGTCGGGCAGAGGTCGCGATGCTCTATCGCCCATGATTTAAGGCGATTGGCGGCGGCGAACAGTTCTTCTACGGTGGCGGGCGACGTATAGACGCCTTCCGGATAAGATGTCCATGGCACGGGATTTTTGATGCGCGGAGTCGGATTCCAGCCCATGGAGAAATGCGGGATGACGGGCAGGCCGTTGCCGGCCCGCACATCGTTGCGGGCCAATTCCTGTTCAAAGAATTCATTCCATGTCTTGGCCTGTGCGGTGGCTCCCGCATATGCGGAGAGGGCCTGCACTTTCGTCGCGTCGGTAGGCGAAATTCTGTCTGTCAGCATGACGGCATATGGTTCGGCGACGCCTGCATTTTTGCAGCAACTACGTAGCCGTTCAATCAGTTCCTGCCACGGGCCGGGGAAGAGATAAATCAATGGCCGCCCGTCGATTTTTTCATAACAGGGCTGTTTCATCGTTTCAGTCAGATCCGCAAGTTCTTCATCCGTATAGGGATGGCATGTGATGAGAATGGCGCAGAGGCCAATCTGGTCACGCAATGGACTGGCCAGATGCTTGAGGCGTGCATCGACCAATTCACAAACGGTGTCATCGACGGTGGTGGCGGATCCGTTCACGACATGGTCCGCATGCGGCTTGCGGTCATACCAGCAGTAGGCGAAATAGTCGATGCCGGCGGTGATGGCGTGGCGAAGTTCGATTTCGTAATCGGAGACATTCCTCTCGCGATATAAAATCGTGTCGGGACCCGTTTCAATGGCGTAGTATGGCGTGCGGTCGCGGAATTCGCGCGGCCCGAGCGATTGCGTGGCGTAACGACCGAAAAAAGTGGTTTCCGATGGGACGCTGCAGTCCCAATTGATGACGCCAATGCGGGTGAAAGGTGAATGTGACATGATTGGTGAATATCCAATGGCCGTTGGTGGTTTGTTTTCGTTTCTTTCTATAATAATAGAAAGATTATGGAAAATCAAGTTTTCAGGAGGGCCGTTGGCGTGGTAACGACGGCGTCCCGCCGTTGGCGTGGTAACGACGGCGTCCCGCCGTTGGCGTGGTAACGACGGCGTCCCGCCGTTGGCGTGGTAACGACGGCGTCCCGCCGTTG
>JAFZIJ010000011.1 GCA_017554445.1 Victivallales bacterium | reverse complement strand
CGTGCAGCTGCCACCAACCGCCTCGATCTTCTGCTTCGCAGCGGCGCTGAACTTGTCGGCCGTGATCTTCAGGGCCTTCGTCAGATCGCCGTCAGCCAAGATCTTCAGGGGGCGGTCGCCTTTCTTCATCACGCCGCGTTCCTGCAGGACTTTGGCGTCAACAACGGCACCGGCCTCGAACAGCTCTTCCAGTTCGGCCAGATTGATGACTTCATACTCAATGTGGTTCGGGTTCTTGAAACCGCGCTTCGGCAGACGGCGGATCAACGGAATCTGACCACCTTCAAAATACGGACGATTGGTGTGACCGGTACGGGCACCCGCACCCTTGTCACCACGGCCGGCCGTGCGGCCGTGACCGGAACCGTCACCACGGCCGACGCGCTTGCGCGCCTGGCGCGGAACGGTGTTGTGAAGATCGTGAAGTTTCATCGCTTGTATCCTCAATTCCTTTTGTTGCCATTACAGAGTGTTACGGTCGCGCTTCGCAAGCATCTCGCTGCGGGTGCGCAACTTCGCGATCGCCGCAAACGTCGCCTTCACGACATTCACCGCATTCTTGGAACCGAGGGACTTCGCGAGGACGTCCTTCACGCCGCCAAGCTCCAGTACATGACGCATGCCGCCGCCGGCGATCACGCCGGTACCGGCTGACGCCGGACGAACAATCACGCTCGCGCCGCGGAAATCCGCCGCCACGAAATGCGTGACCGACGTGCCGAACATCGGAACGGTCACAATGTTCTTGCGGGCCTGCTCTCCGCCTTTGCGGATCGCGTCGGCTACTTCGTTCGCCTTGCCGAAACCCATCCCTACTTTGCCTTTCTTGTCGCCAACGACGACCAGGGCGCTGAACGAGAAGTTACGGCCGCCTTTCACAACTTTGCTGCTGCGGTTGACGGCGACGACCCGCTCTTCGTATTCCTGATCCTGCGCGACGGCACCCACGAAATCGCGGGTGTTGACAGGCGCTTCTTCGTTTTCAGGCTTGTTCAATTGATCTGCCACGGGTAAAATCTCCTGATTCCTGTGTGTCAATTTCCCGACCATGCTTACTAAACGCGCCTTGCGGCGCTCGCTCGCCTCAGGCCGGGACTCCGCACGCTGTTAAAATTCCAATCCGGCTTCGCGGGCGGCGTCCGCCAAGGCCTTCACGACACCATGGTATTTGAAACCACCGCGGTCAAACACCACTTTCTTCATCTGACGCTCAAGACCACGCTCGGCGATCGTCTTGCCGATAACCTGCGCGCTCTTGATGTTCGCCGCGAGCTTCTGCTCACGCATCGCTTTCTCAATCGTTGACGCACTCGCCAACGTAACGCCCTTCTCATCGTCGATCAGCTGCGCGTAGATGTGCATGCCAGTACGGCACACGCTCAGACGCGGCATCTCAGCCGTGCCGTGAACCTTCACGCGCAGACGGCGATGACGGCGATCTTTCGCCTGTTTCTTGGTCAGTTTGCCCATTGCTTTCTCAAGCTCCAATCATTGACAGAAGCTGGACTGCATTCCAGCCCGTACTTGTTCGTTTTTCCTTCAGTATCACTTCCAGACTAGGCGGCGACAACCATCAGCTGCCGACCTTCTTGCCTTCCTTCAGCACAATCTGCTCGCCGGCGAAGCGCACGCCTTTGCCATGGTAGGCGTCCGGAACGCGGAACTTGCGGATATTGGCGGCCACCTGGCCGACCTTCTGCTTGTCAATGCCTTCCAGCGTGATGTGCGTCTGGTCCGCCATCGTGCATTTGATGCCTTCCGGAATCTCGTACACGATCGGAATCGAATAGCCGAGGTTCAACGTCAGCTTCTGGCCGGCGATCTGACCACGGTAACCGACGCCGAAGAGCTCCAGCTCGATTTTGAAGCCTTCCGTGACGCCGATGACCATCGAGTTCACAAGACTGCGGACCAGACCGTGGTACATCTTCATCTGGCGTTCGTCGTTCGCACGCTTCACATGAATCGTGTTCCCGTCCTGTTCAAGGGTGATCCCGGCCGGCATCGTGTAGCTTGTCGAGCCCTTCGGGCCCGTCACTTTCACGGTCTGGCCAGAGACCTCCAGCTTAACGGCTGAACCCGCCGTTATAGGTTTATTGCCCATGCGTGACATGTCTGACTTTCCTTACAATAATTATTGGTTCCGATTACCAGACGTAGCAGAGAAGCTCTCCGCCCACGTTCTGCTTGCGCGCCGCCCTGTCCGTCATGACCCCTGAAGAGGTCGACAACACGGCGATGCCCAGTCCGCCCAGGACACGAGGAATCTTGTCGCTCGGGACATACACGCGGCAGGAAGGTTTGCTCACGCGGGTGAGGCCTTCGATCACAGGGACGTTGTTCTTGCCTTTGTACTTCAAAACAACCGTCAGTTCTTTCTTGTTATGGCCGATGTCATCGACTTTGTAGTCTTCAATGTAACCGGCGTCTTTCAACGTCTCGGCCAAGGAAGCCTTCAGTTTCGAGCTCGGCATGGTCGCACGCGGCAGCTTCGCGTTCGAAGCGTTCCGGATGCGGGTCAGCATATCGCTGATGGGATCACTCATGCTCATCTTTTTATTCCTCCGATTCTAGGTTACCAGCTGGCCTTCGTCACACCCGGAATCTGGCCATTGTTGGCCAGCTCGCGGAAACAGATACGGCACAGATGGAACTTGCGGATGTAGGCACGCGGACGTCCGCAGCGCTCGCAGCGGAAATAGGCCCTGCTTGAGAACTTCGGAGCCCGCTGGGACTTCACTATCAAACTTTTCTTCGCCACGGATAGGCCCCCTTAATTGTTGTTGCTCGTTGCAAACGGCATGCCCAGAAGAGTCAGAAGATCACGCGCTTCGTCGTCTGTCTTGGCCGTCGTCACGATGGTGATGTTCATGCCGATCGTATGCTTGATCTTGTCAAGGTCGATTTCAGTGAAGACCGACTGGTCCGTCAAACCGAAATTGTAGTTCCCGACACCGTCAAACGACTTCGGGCTGATGCCGCGGAAGTCGCGGACGCGCGGCAGGACGATGTTGATCAGGCGGTACAGGAAGTTGTACATCACGCCACGGCGCAATGTGACGCTCGCACCGACTGCCATGCCTTTACGCAGCTTGAAGTTGGACACGTTGACGCGGGACTTCGTGATGACAGGCTTCTGCCCGGTGATCAGGCCCAGCGTCTCAACAGCGGCCGTCATGACCTCGCGGTCCTTGTCTGTGCCGACACCCGTGTTGATGACGATCTTCACCAGCTTCGGGATCTCCATCGGGTTCTTGTAACCGCGTTTCTCCTTCAGCTGAGGCACCACGGTATCTCTGTAATAATCGCTAAGTACACTCGTAATCATAATGTCGTTGACCTCGTGCTATCAGCCTTTCTGCTTCCGCGCTTCGCGCGCCTTGATCCTGGCCTGCCACGTCTCTTCGTTCATCACGTTCGAAATGTGGATCGTGCCTTCGGACTCTTCGATGCCGCCGTTTGGATGCGTCTGGCTGCGACGGATTGTCTTCTTGCGAATGGCCACGCCTTCGACGGCGACACGGCCCTTCTCACGGTCAACCTTCAGCACCTTGCCGACCTTGCCGCGGTCGGCGCCGGCGATCACGCGGACCGTCATGTCTTTCTTGATCTTCGCCTTTGTCATATCACAACACCTCCGGCGCCAAAGAAACGATCTTCATGAAGTTCTTGTCGCGCAGCTCGCGGGCCACGGGACCGAAAATGCGCGTCCCTTTCGGGTTGTTCTGTTCGTCGATGATGACGGCCGCGTTGCGGTCAAACCGCAGAAAGCTACCGTCTGAACGGCGGATGTTGAAGGCCGTGCGGACGATGACGGCACGCACGACTTCGCCTTTCTTCACGCCGCCGCGCGGCTGGGCTTCCTTGACGGAGGCGCGGATGACGTCGCCGATTTCGGCGAACTTCTTGCGCTGGCCCAACGTGCGGATGGCCATAATCTTGCGGGCGCCGGAGTTGTCCGCGACGTCCATGGTGGTTTGCATTTGAATCATCTGCTCATCCTCCTCAATCGATCACAGCGGCTTTGATGATTCTCACAAGACGCCAGCGCTTCAGCTTGCTGAGCGGACGCGTCTCCATGATCTCCACGACATCGCCGATCTTCGATTCATTGTTTTCGTCATGGATATAGCACTTGCTCGTGTGCTTCACCACTTTCTTGTAGAGCGGATGCGCAGCGCGGCGTTCGACCAGAACGACGCGCGTCTTGTCCATTTTGTCCGACACGATCGTCCCGGTGAGGACCTTGCGCAGATTCCGCACGGGCTTCTCCGCCGTTTCGACGGCGGCGGCCGATTCTTTGTTTTCTGTGGATTCTGACATGTTACTCACCTCTGTTACTTCGCATCAGCCAAACGGCGAGCGGTCTTTTCCGTTTCCAGGCGGGCGACGTCCTTCCGCAGCGTGCGGATGCGGGCCGAGTTCTCCAACTGCCCCGTCTGGAATTGAAGCCGGAGATTGAAGATCTCTTTGCGGCAGTCCAGCAAAGCGCGATCTATTTCCTCCAACGTCAATTCGCGTATTTCTTTTGCTTTCATTTTACTATCCTGGTACTTTGTATCCTAGATACGTCTTATTTCACGGCACGGCTCAGGAAACGGCAACGGAACGGCAACTTGCTGGAGGCCAGCGCCAACGCTTCCTTCGCGACGCTTTCCGGGCAACCGCTCAGTTCGATGATCATGTTGCCGGGGCGGATGACCGCCACCCAGCCTTCCGGGGCGCCTTTACCCTTACCCATACGGGTTTCCAGAGGCTTCTTGCTGTAGGGCTTGTCGGGGAACACCCGAATCCATATCTGTCCACGACGCTGCATGTGGCGGGTCGCCGCGATACGCGCCGCTTCAATCTGGTTGGCTGTCAGCCAGCCACGGTCCAGTACCTGAAGACCGAATTCACCGAAGTCCAGCTTATTGCTGCTGCTTGCGATTCCCGCCCGGGACCCGCGCTGTACCTTTCGATGTTCTACGCGTTTTGGCATCATTGGCATTTTTAGTGTCCTCCCAATTTTGGGGCTTGCAAATCCAAACTTTCACTCCGATAAGGCCGGCGAGCGTATGGGCCTCGGAGAAACCGTAATCAATGTTGGCACGCAACGTATGAAGCGGAACCTTGCCTTCCTTGTACTGTTCGGTACGGGCAAGTTCGGCGCCGTTCAAACGGCCCGCGCAACGAATCTTGATGCCTTCCGCACCGCTTTCCATGGCGGTCTGGATGGCGCGCTTCATCGCACGGCGGAACGCGACACGCTTCACCAGCTGCTGTGCAACCGTCTCGCTGACCAGCTGCGCATCGACTTCGACGCAGCGGATTTCCTTTACTTCAACCAGCACTTCCTTGTCGCCGACGATCTTGGCCAGGATCTCTTTGATCTTGTCAAGACCCGCGCCGCGCTTCGCGCGCGGTTCGCCTTTCGCGCCACCTTCAGCGGCTGGCGCGGCGGCCGGAGCCGCGGCGGCGGCATCCGCCTTCTTCGCGGCCGTCGTAGCGGCCGGAGCGGCGAACTTGCCGGACATGATGATGCCAGGGCGCCCCGTGAAGATCGTGACGCGAACGCGCTTTGCAAAGCGCTCGATCACAATCTTGCTCACTGCCGCGCCGGACAATTCTTTCGTCAGTTTCTCCCGGATCTTCAGGTCCTCCTGCAGCAACGGCCCGAATTGGGCCTTGCGGGCGAACCAGCGGGATTTCCAGTCCTTTGTTACTGGAAGACGAAACCCTATCGGATTTACTTTTTGACCCACGATGATCTCCTGCTACTTATGCCTCGTCCGTTACCACAATGCGAATGTGGCTGGTGCGTTTCCTGATGTGACCCGCTGAACCACGCGCCTTCGGAATGAAACGCTTCAGCGTCGGACCTTCGCCAATCAACGCTTCCTTCACGATGAGACGACTGCGGTCCACACCCGCCTTCTCGTCGTTTTCCGCATTGGCGATGGCCGATTTCAACGTCTTTTCGATCAGACGAGCGGCCTTGCGAGGTATCAGGCTCACCATGTTCAAGGCCTCGACGGCGCCCTTGCCCTGGATCAGGCGGGCGACCTCACGAGCCTTGTACGGGGAAATCCGTACCTGTTTCGTGACTGCTAACTTTTCCATTTTCCTGTTTCCTTGCTCATTCGGGGCCATGCGTGTCCGAATCCACCGGATCCGGGGCCTGGCTCCCATGATCAAAACCTTAATGATTATTGCACGTGGTTCATTCAATCGGCATCACGATGCTTCCCACCGCCACATCGCGCGCATTGCCTTCCAGCAGAACCGCCGCGCTCAATTCACTGCGAACTTCAATGACCTTGAACCTGGCCACCGTCGTCTCGCCGCGTTTCAAGCTGAAGCTGGATCCGGATCGGACCCCGTGCCGACTGCCGCGGTCCAGCAGGACGATGTCCAGCTTCTCATTGACCGCGACAACGCCGCAACCCTGCCCAGAGGTCTCGCCCACGCCTCGCCCGGCGACTACCGACATGGGTTTCAGACTTTCCTCCACTGCACCCCGCAGGGCCTGGAGGCGACTGGTCAATTCGCGACGCATGGCGTCGCTTGGCCGCAGCACGTCCAGTATTGTCGCCAAAGCCTGCTCAAACTCTGAAAGGCTCCGTTCCACCGCCAGCTGCCTTTTGCCGGCAAGTTCCAGCGCCTCAAGCGCCTCTTCCGAAACCTTCTCAAGCTCTCCGCCTTCCTTCTGGCGCAGCATCTGCGCCGCCCGCAACTCCATCAGCCGAAGCCGTTCGATACTCGAATGGCTCTCCAGGTAGAGGTTCGCGTAGCTTGACCGAATCCTGTCCAGATCCTTCTTCAACCGCGAGACTTCCGCCTCCAGCTGGATGGCGCGCCGCTCGGCAGCTTCCCGCGCTACCTTCATCTCTTCCAAGACGACAGGTGCCTGGGGTTCCCCCGAGCTAAAAAGGGGCGACAAAACCAACAGAACGATTAATGTACTTCGTATTTTCAACATGTCAAGTCCTTTGCGCATTTTTTTGCGCCCAACCACCTTATTTTACTCCTGTGGCTTGAATATCCGTGCGTATTATAATATAGTAATGAATTTGATTTTTACCATAAAAACCGTTTTATCCCATGGACGGCCGCCTTCGCGGACGCCCCAATAACACAACCATCAAGGAGTCTCAACGTGAAAGTCCTGGTCATCAACTCCGGAAGCTCTTCCCTCAAATTCACCCTTTTTGACATGACGGACAAGTCCATCCTCGCCAAAGGCCTCGTCGAACGCATCGGCATGGACAATCCCAAAATGGTCTATCAGCCAAAAGGCGAGAAGTTCGAGGAAATCCTGACGATCAAGAACCACAGCGAAGCCCTCAAGTCCGTCTGCGACAAGCTGGTCAACCCGCAGAACGGCGTTCTGAAAAGCCTTGCCGAAGTCGAAGCCATCGGGCACCGCGTCCTCCATGGCGGTATGAAATACACGGCCCCGATCATCGTCAATGAAGCCGTGAAAGACGGCATCCGCGCCTGCATCCCGCTCGGCCCGCTCCACAATCCGGCCAATCTCGGCGGCATTGAAGCCTGCGAACAGGTCTTCCCCGGCGTTCCGAACGTCGCCGTCTTTGACACGGCCTTCCACCAGACGATGGGCCCCGAAGCTTACATGTACGCCATCCCGCGCGAATACTATGAAAAGTATTCCGTCCGTAAATACGGTTTCCACGGCACCAGCCATAAGTTCGTGTATTACAACACCTGCGAATTTCTCGGCCTTGATCCCGCCAAGGCGAAGATCATCAACTGCCACCTCGGCAACGGCAGTTCGCTGTGCGCCGTCAATGGTGGCAAAGTGCTTGACACGTCCATGGGGCTCACGCCTCTGATGGGTCTCGTCATGGGAACGCGCTGCGGCGACATGGACCCCGCCGTCGTCCCCTTCCTCATGAAGATGACCGGCATGACCGCAGAACAGATGGACACCATGATGAACAAGAAGAGCGGTTTCCTCGGCGTTTCCGGAATTTCCAGCGACATGCGCGACATCGAAGCCGCCCGCGACAAAGGCGACAAGAACGCCAAAGAAGCCTATGACATGTTCATCCACCGCCTGACGCATTACATCGGCGGCTACTACCTCCTCCTCGGCGGCTGTGACGCCATCTCTTTCACGGGCGGCATTGGCGAAAACGGCATCGCCACCCGCAAGATCATCGCCCAGAAGCTCGCCGTCCTCGGCGCCACCTTCGACGAAGAGGCCAACAACTGCCGCGGCAAGCAGGTCGTCTTCTCCAAGCCCGATTCCAAGTTCAAACTTGTCGTCACGCCGACGAACGAAGAGCTGATGATCGCCATGGAAACCGTCAAGCTCACCGCCAAATAATGGTCTGAAACCGTTTTTTCCCTTTACATTACATATATAAAACAAACACAAGGAGATTCACAATGTCCGGTTTGATGGAAAAACTTCTGCCGAAAGCGGCCGCCGCCAACCTCACCCTCGTCCTCCCCGAAGGCAATGACCCGCGCGTCATCAAAGCCGCCAAAATCATCACGGAGCGCAAGCTCGCCAAAGTCAAAATCCTCGCCACGCCCGATGAACTCAAGACGTCCGCCGAAGGCATCTGCTTCTGCGGCAACAACGACGTCGAAATCATCGACTGGACGAAGGCCCCCTATTTCAACGAACTGGCCGCGATCCTGCTCGAACGCCGCAAGGCCAAAGGCATGACGGAAGAGGAATCTCTCAAGAAGACCGCCAACCGCCTCTTCTTCGGTAACCTCATGGTTAATAAAGGTTTGGCCAACGGCATGGTCGCCGGCTCCATCGCCTCCACGGCCGACATGCTCCGTTCCGCCTTCAACTGCATCGGCACCGCCAAAGGCATCAAGACGGCTTCCAGCTGCTTCCTGATGGATCTCGCCACGCCGTCCCCCGCCGGCGACGACACGCTGATCTTCGCCGACTGCGGCGTCAATCCGAATCCGGACGCCAACGGTCTCGTCGATATCGCCATCGCGACCATCAAGTCCCATCAGGCCCTCATCGGCACGCAGCCCCGCCTCGCCTTCCTGTGCTACTCCACGAAAGGCAGCGCCGCCGGCGAACTCGTTGACAAGATGGCCCAGGCCACGGAAATGACAAAGGCCCGCATCGCCGAACTCGGCATCGACGCCATCGTTGACGGTGAACTGCAGGCCGACGCGGCCCTCGTTCCGAAAGTCGCCGCCCAGAAGGCCCCCGGCAGCCCCGTCGAAGGCAAAGCCAACATCCTGATCTTCCCGGACCTGAACTGCGGCAACATCTGCTACAAGATGACACAGCGTCTCGCCAAGGCCGAAGCCTACGGCCCGATCCTGCAGGGTCTTGCGAAGCCTGTCAACGACCTGTCCCGCGGTTGCTCCGCCGAAGACATCGCCGGCGTCGCCACCATCACGGCCTGCCAGGCCCTCTGCTGCTAATTAGCTGATAGCATTATAATTGCAAAAGCTCTCCGCTTCGCTGAGGCGGAGAGCTTTTTTCTTCTAGGAATCTAGGCTTCTAGGAATCTAGGAATCTAGGCTTCTAGCTTTTCCCAGCCAATCACCACGGCCTCCTCCCCTTGTGAGACGCGGCCAAATTCCGCGCGGCGGACGCCGGGCACCCAAAGAATCGTGTCATCCGCACAGACAATTGGCAACTGATGACGGATTTCGCGCGGCGTCTTTGCGTCCGAAAAAATATCTTGCAGTTTTTTCGCCTTCGTCTGGCCAAACGGAACCATGCGGTCGCCAGATTGCCATGAGCGGATTGTCAGCATGTACGGCAAAGACTTCACGGCAAAACATTCACCGTTTTCACTATCAATTTTCAAAGTGTAGCCATTCCAACAAATTATAGGTTGTTCACGCCAACACCATTCCGCGGCGTACAATTCTTCAGACGATTCTTTCGCTTCGCCTTGCAAAAGCTCCATGCCGTCTTTGGCCAACCGCAACCGCCAACCGCTTTCCGTCATGAATTCCACGGGATGGCCGCTGAAACGCTGCAATTCCACCGCCAGTCGTTCGACTGTCTGACGGACTGGCAGTTCATCCTTTCCCGTCTTCGTCTGAATCCACATCCGCAAGACACGCGGCAACAACGCCATAGGAATTCGCCGCCAACTATCTAAGTCACTTAGCTGACGATAAATAGTCTCCGCTTGTTCTTCCAGATAATTCGCATCCAGTCGCAGAACACGTAGCGACTGGCGGAGGCCGCCATCTCCGTCGAAAATGCGCCGCATCAACGGCAACAACTCATTGCGAACGGCATTGCGGCGATACGTGCTGTCATCGTTCGTCGCATCCAGCCGCCAATCCATAACACCTTGCGCCCGAAGCCATTCCTCCAATTGTTCTTTTCGAATCTCCAATAACGGCCGCAGGAAACGCACGCCATTGATAAACCGTTCGTCGCGAAGCCCTGTCAGGCCTGTGCAGTTGCCGCCGCGGGCCAGCCGCAACAGCAGATCCTCCAAGGCGTCGTCCGCATGATGGGCGAGAAACACAACATCGCCATCGGCGTCCGCCAGACGGCGCCATGCCTCCAGCCGCAGACGGCGGGCGGCCTCCTCCACACTTTCGCCGCGAAGACGGTTCGACGGCACGGCGAGATTTTCGCAAACAAAGCGGATTTTCCGCGCCGCGCAAAACTGTTCGCACCATGTGGCGTCCGCCTCGGCGGCGTCGCCACGGATGCCATGCTGGAAATGCACAGCCGTCATGTCCAGCCCGACTTGCGACAACAACAGAAGAAGCGCCGTGCTGTCCGCACCACCGCTGAAACCAACGAATACGCGGCCATGCACGTCCTTCCGTTGCAGGAAGTCATGCACAAGGTGAAGCAGGCTGTTTTCAATGGACATAAGCAACCAAAACGACAAAAGGGACGAAATGGACAAAGCGAATTCCGCTGTCTCACTCGCCGATGACGGGTGTGATAAATTCCTGGCTGATAACTAGTTCAGGAATCTTACCATCCTCTTCTTTGAACCACGCCGTACCAATGTACATATGCCGCGGATGGACTTTCGTGGTGGAATTGTGCGCATGGAACACGATGCGCAACTTGCCATCTTTGTCCTTGAAGAACGAATGATGGCCGACGCCTACCAGACCGCCGCATTTCTGAAGAATCGGATTATGATCGTATTTCTTCCACAGCCCGCCGATATTGTCCGCCACGGCGCAGCCGATGCCGTAGTCCTGGCTGGTGTAGCCGTTGCCGGAATACGTCATATAGTAGCGGCCTTTGTATTTCAGCACAAAGCTACCTTCGTTGACGCGGCCCGCCTTGCGCTCCCACGGCTGGTAGGCGCGGATGCAGTAGCGGTAAGACTCCGGCTTCGCATGGAGGCAGTCGTCCTCCAGTTCGACGCTCCAGATATTCAGACCATCGTTGAAGCGGTCGAAGAACATGTAGGGCTTGCCATCATCATCGATAAACAACGTGTTGTCAATGGTTTTCTCGCCTTCGAAGAACGGTTTCTTCTCTGGCTGGACAAACGGCCCCAGCGGATGGTCCGCCACGGCGACGCAGACATGTTCGTCCCCTGAATAATACATATGGAATTTGCCGTTGATTTGATAAACTTCCGGTGCCCAGAACCATCTGTCACCGTATGAATCGTCTTTGTGCAACGCCAGTTTCTCCTTCGAACGGCCCACCCCCTTCGTCCAAGTTTTCAAATCCGTTGACGACATGACGGCGATGCCATTCGGGGAATCCGTTCCATAGGCATAGTATGTGCCATCATAATAAAGAATAAACGGATCCGCGAACGGCACGCGGCGCGGCGCGGCAGCAGGCGCGGCAGCGGGTTGGGCTTGGGCCAAAGACAGACACAGCAGAGATAACGGCAGTAAAGCGCATGATTTCATAGGAGTTCTCCTGTTTTTAGTTGATTTGAAACGAAAATGCAGATATATTCTAATCATAGTTGACATGAAAATCAATTCAATACAGGAAAAAACACACCATGAAATTTCATTTGGCCACCACCATGTTAATGGGACTCTCCCTAGCGGCTTCGGATTTATGGCTTGAGGCGGAATGGTTTACGCAAAAAGGCGGCTGGGTCCTCGATCAGCAGTTCATGGATTTTATGGGCTCGCCTTATCTGCTCGCCCACGGAATGGGCAAGCCTGTCGAAGACGCCGTCACCCAATTGAATATCAAGGAGGAAGGTACTTACTTTGTCTGGGCACGTACCTATAATTGGACATCGCCGTGGACGGACAAGGAAGGCCCCGGCAAATTCCAGATCAGCGTCAACGGCAATCGCCTGCCCAACATTCTCGGCTGCCGCGGCAAGTCATGGGAATGGCAGATGGCAGGCTCCATGATCATTCCTGCCGGAAAAGCCGTCGTCGCCCTGCATGACTTGACGGGATTCGACGGACGTTGCGACGCCATCTGCTTCACAACACGCCCCCAACTGCCATATATCCGCCCCGTGCCAGGGGCACCTCTTTCTGCGGGCGAGTTCGATTTTGTCGTCTGCGGCGGCGGCATCGCAGGCATCTGCGCCGCCGTCTCCGCCGCGCGGCTTGGCTGCCGTGTCGCCCTCATCAACGACCGTCCCATACTCGGCGGCTGCAACAGTTCCGAAGTCCGTGTCCATCTCGGCGGCCGTATTTCCATCGGCCCCTATCCGGAGCTCGGCAATCTGCTGAAAGAATTCGGACCGTTGCAAGGCGGCAACGCCAAACCCGCCTCGCAATACGAAGACGAGAAGAAAGCCGCCTTCGTCGCCGCCGAAAAGAATATCACCCTCTTCCCGAACTACCATGTCCGTGCCGTCATGATGGACGACCGCCTCATCGAATCCGTCATCGCCCGAAATATCGAAACGGGATTTGACCTCTCCTTCACGGCGCCGCTTTTCGCGGACTGCACAGGCGATGGAACAGTCGGCTATCTGGCGAGAGCCGACTATCGCATGGGACGTGAAGCGCGAGACGAATTCAACGAGCCGAGCGCTCCTGAAAAAAGTGATAAACTCACAATGGGCTCGTCCGTCCAATGGTATTCAAAAGACTGCAAAGCAGAGATTTCCTTCCCCGAATTCTCCTACGGTATCGAATTCAATGACCAGTCCTGCGAGAAGGTCACTATGGGCGAATGGACATGGGAAACCGGCATGAATTTCGACCAAATCAACGATTTTGAACGGATCCGCGACTACGGCCTGCTTGTCGTCTATTCCAACTGGAGCTATCTGAAAAATCATCTGCCAAACAACGAACAGTATCGCACACGCGATTTGGACTGGGTCGCATATATCGCGGGGAAACGCGAATCGCGCCGCCTGATCGGCGACCATATTCTCACAGAGAACGACTTGCGCGAACAAAAAATCTACGATGACGGCACCGCCGCCACGACATGGTCCATCGATCTCCACTATCCGGATCCGAAAAACACGGCCCACTTCCCCGAACGCGAATTCAAATCCATCGCGAAACATCAGAACATCTACCCGTATCCTGTCCCCTACCGTTGTCTCTACTCCTGCAATATCAACAATCTTTTCATGGCGGGCCGAAACATCAGCGTCACCCACGTCGCGCTGGGCACGACACGCGTCATGCGTACGACAGGCATGCTTGGCGAAGTCGTCGGCATGGCGGCGGACATCTGCCGCCGCCACAATTCGAAGCCGCGCGATGTCTATGAAAAATATCTTGATGAACTGAAAGAACTTATGAAAAAAGGAACAGGCCGCCAAGGCCTGCCAAACAATCAAACGTACAATCAAGGCGGCACACTGCAGAAAAGCACCAACTGAAGGTGTGCCGACGCGCATCTCGCCGTCCTTCTGTCCAGTGCCGATAGCGAAAGCCATCGGAATAGAGACGTCCAGCCCACGAAACCATCTAAACCCAAACACATATGAACCAATCATGAAAAACCTTTTTTTCGCCATCACAGGAATCATCACCATGTCTCTCTGCGCCACCACCATAGAACCTGGAAAAATTCCGGAAGGCTTCAATCCGGAAACAGTCGAACTGCGGAAACTCGTCGAATCGACGCCGCGTGGCGGTCTGCCGAACTTCTATGCGAAGCTTGAAGCGGGGCAGGATGTGACCATCGCCTATTTCGGCGGCTCCATCACCGCACAGAACGGCTACCGCGTCCATTCGCAAAAATATTTCCAGGAGCAATATCCCAATCTAAAAGTCAACGCCATCCATGCCGCCATTGGCGGAACGGGCTCCAATCTCGGCGCTTACCGTCTCGAACACGATGTGCTCAAGTTCAAGCCCGATCTAGTATTCGTGGAATTCGCCGTCAACGACGCGAGCACGCCGCCCATCGGCATCCGCCGCTCCATGGAAGGCATCGTCCGCCACATTTGGCATGACCTGCCGAATTGCGACATCCTCTTCGTCTATACCATCACCGCCTTCAACATCTCGCAGTTGCAGCCTGGATGCATGCAACGCTCCGCCTCTGTCATGGAGGAAATCGCCGACTACTATGCCATCCCGACCATTCACATGGGCGTCGAAATCATTGAGCTTGAACGCACTGGAAAACTGGTCATGAAAGCCTCCAACGAAGGCATGACGCGCGTTTCAGGAAAGGAACTCAACCTCAGTGCGGACAATTTCGTCAATGCCGATGGCAAGATCCCCTTCGCGAAGGACGGCGTCCATCCGTATGAAAACACAGGCCACATCCTCTATCTGGAAGCCATCAAACGCTCCCTTCCCGCCATCAAGGCCGTCGGTCAGAAAGGCCCACACACCAATCTGCCCGCGCCAATGGTCGCCGACTGCTGGGAAAAAGTCGTCACGATTCCGTTCGACCATCCCGCCGTCCACATCACGGGACCATGGAGGAAAGACGCCCAAGACGATGCCGTCACAAGGTCGTTTCTCAACCGTTGCGACGATTTCTTCTCCTTTGATAACGGTGCAACTATTACCTTCAAATACAAGGGGTTGAATGCATCGGCCTACAATATCATCGGTCCTCAGGGAGGTGTCGTGGAAATCACCATCGACGGCGGCAAGCCGTTCGACGCCCGCCAATTCGATCCCTACTGCACCTACCATCGTCTCGCCACGCTCGGCCTTGGCGGCGGCACGGATCCCAACCAAATCCACACAGTTGTCATAAAAGTGACAGACAAGCCAATCGACAAACGCGCCATCCTCTTCGACCACAACAAGCCGGATTTCGACAAGAATCCCGCCAAATATGCAAATCTCCGCTTCTTCGCGGGTTGCATCTTCATCGTCGGCGAAATCGTCGAATAACCACTATACCTATATATAATTGTACACATGCACCTTCCGATTGATATCTTTTTGGCTTTGAGATACTTGCGCCCCAAGCGGACATTCGTCTCGTTCATCACGTTGCTCTCCATTCTCGGACCGACGCTTGGCGTCGCCATCCTGCTCATCGTCAATTCCATCATGGCCGGTTTTGGAAAAGACATTCAAGAGAACATCATGAGCTGGCAAGCCCATCTGCATGTCTTTCCGAACATGAAATCGACGATGGACGAGCCAGATAAAATCATCGAAATTCTTGAA
This sequence comes from Victivallales bacterium, assembly GCA_017554445.1. Classification (GTDB taxonomy): domain Bacteria; phylum Verrucomicrobiota; class Lentisphaeria; order Oligosphaerales; family Oligosphaeraceae; genus UBA1407. The sequence goes on along the minus strand of JAFZIJ010000011.1, from coordinate 32,279 downwards.
AAGCATGGTGTTAAAGCATCACCGCTGATTCAGGACTCCGCCCTCATCCAAGCCAAGGCGAGCACACTGTCAGGCGAAGATGAGCAAGTCATCCAGCCGAAAGTCGTCTATGGCATCGATCCCGCCCGCGAAGGGGAGGTCACGGGAATCAAAGGCGCCATGATCTACGGCAAATTCGACATAGAAGAAGGCGAAGCCCTCATCGGCGATCGTCTTGCCAGCGCCGTCGGCCTCCGCATCGGCTCCAGTTTTCTCATCCACTCCCCCGCACGACTCACACAGAACGTCAAATGGGATAAGGATGGTCAAGTCCATGTCGGCCAGCCAGACGAAGTTTATCTGCCAGAAGAAGTTAAAGTCGTTGGCATCTTCTCCATGGGCTTCGCGGAATTTGATGAAAGCGTCATCTTCGTCCGCCGCGACCAAGCCGCCGATCTATTCGGATATGATTGGGGGACAGCGACTTCCGTACAAGGCAAAGTGCCCGATCCTATGTCTATGGACAAACTGGTGCAAGAACTAAATGGCGACATCAACGAGCCGAATCGCCTCCGCCGTTTCAAAATCGTAACGTGGAAAGAACGTAATCAAATGCTGTTCAATACGTTGCAAGTTGAAAAGAAGCTTATGGCGTTTCTTATGACGTTCATCCTGCTGGTCGCCTCCTTCAGCATCGCAGCGACGCTTATCACGGTCGTCGTCCAGAAGACGCGTGAAATCGGCACGCTAAAGGCTGTCGGTGTCTCCAGCTGGACGGTCGCCCGCATCTTCATGTTCCAAGGTGCCGCCATCGGTGTTTTCGGCACGACGTTCGGTATCACGCTCGGCCTACTGGTCATCCATTACCGCAACGGCATCGCCGCCATTCTCAGTAAAATCCTTGGGCATGACGTCTTCCCGCCGGAGCTCTACCACCTCAACCACCTGCCCGCCCTCTGGACCAGTAGCGATCTGGTAACCGTTTCCATCCTCTCCATGACCGTCTGTATCCTCGCAGCCCTCATACCCGCCATTTTCGCCTCCGCCCTGCCCCCCGCCAAGTCGTTGCAGGACAACAACTGACAATCTCCCAACACAGATAACACAATACAATGGAACCGCTTTTCCAAATCAAAAAACTCCACAAGACGTTTTCGCTGGCGGGAGGAACAATCGAAGTCATCAAAGATCTCAGCCTCGACCTTCCAAAAGGCGAATGGCTTGCCCTCACGGGCCCGTCCGGCTGTGGCAAGACCACACTCCTCCACATACTTGCAGGGCTCGACAGACCGACATCAGGCGACATTTTGCTGGACGGGCAGAACATCGCGAAAATGTCTTCCAGTGCGCTCACGAAACTCCGTAAACAACGCATTGGCTTCGTCTTCCAGTCCTACATGCTCTTTCCTGAGCTGTCCGCATTGGAGAACGCCGCCCTGCCCGCCCTCCAATGGGGCGTCAACCGCAACGATGTCTATAAGAGCGCAAAAAAATGGCTGGAAACATTCGGCCTTGCGTCACGTCTGAACCACCGTCCGCGCGAATTGTCAGGCGGCGAACAGCAGCGCGTCGCCATCGCGCGTTCACTCATCAACAATCCGGACATCATCCTTGCGGACGAACCGACTGGCAATCTTGACGCCAAAGCCGCGCAGGGCATCATCGACATCCTGCAGCATGTCCGTTCTGGCAAAGCCAAGACACTCATCATGGTCACCCACGATTTGAATCTCGCCAAACAAGCCAATCGCGTCATTGAATTGAAAAAACAGTGAAGCCGCCTTCGGGAGCACGATGTAGCGACGGCGTCCCCGCCGTCGGTGGCAGGCGTCCTGCAATCGCTACCATTCAACGGCGAGACGCCGTCGTTACATTCAACGGCGAGACGCCGTCGTTACATTCAACGGCGAGACGCCGTCGCTACTTCAGCTTGCTCCAGTTGGTCTTGTTGAACCATGAATTGCTGTTCGGATCAAATGTCGCCGTGTTCGCGTTGGGCGTGTTGAAACCATTATTATGGTAGATGATCTCGTTGTCGCTGTTGATCCACGCATGGTCGTAACGGCTATCGACGAACATCTTCTCGCCCGTGTTCGGATTGGAGACCGTATCCACGTCACGAATGTATTCCGACCACATGTCGCGCACTTTATCCTGCGTCTTTGACCAATTGGCGGCGGCCTCCATCTGCTTATCATGGATTTCATTCTGCAGACGAATCCAGTTCGCCGTCCGTTGCGCGGCAATCCGATTGACGACCGCCGTGAAGTGCGGATTCATCTGGACTTTCGTCACCATGGCTTCCAGCCGCTTGTGCGTATCCTTCTCCAGTTCAGGCGGACAGCTGAACGACGTCGGCATCAACAATTCCACAACGGTTGTAAAGCCCATGCCCGGACGGTTTTCCGTCGCCAACATCGGCAATGAGAAAACCACCGTGTACTTTTTACCGTTTCGTTCTCCTTCGTAATGGAAGAAAAGCTCCGTAAACAGGAAATTGGTCGGACGGATGCCATGCTGCTGAGCCTGCTTCATACGTGATTCAAGCAAATCCTTCGGAGCCTCATGTTGGATGAAACGTGCATCCACCAGCCGCAGATTGGTCAAATTATGGTCTCTCTGTGCACCTTGTAGCAACGTGTTAGGCAAGATGTAGGGATTCTGCAAAAACGGCACTTGACGAATCTGTCCCGTGGCGGGAATCACCGCCAACGATGAAAAGATGATTTTTACCTGCTGGTCAGGCGACATGGCCCACACATGCCAATTGACCGGCGTGGCCGGCTCCGTCGTCCAGTTCGTCTTGCCGCCATGCAGCCAATTCGGCAACATGGGATAGCACAAGACTGGCATCTGCGTCCGCGAATCAACCAGAAAATACTGTTTTTCGGCAGTTTGCGCAAACATTATCGCCGTCAGTCCCAATGTCAACATCAAAACAAACATCTTCTTGAACAACATCGTATATGCTCCTTATTAATAAAATGGAACGCCATTGGACAGCGCCACGTGAAACGTGTGCCCCTTGGCATGTCTTCATACTTATATGATCTTCGATGAATTTATTATAATGTGGAGGCTATTTTTTTCAATTTTAACGATTGGTCATCTGCAGACGCGTCCAATCAACATTCAACGATTGTATCACCAAACAAGACAAAACAGCCCCCTGTTTTGTCCAAGAGCATGACAAAATCGGGGGCTGTATCTTCTCAGTCCGACACTTTCTTCAGCACCTCTTCGCAATAATGGCATGTTTCGCAACAATAGCCGCAACGGGAAGTCTTCTTGAACCAGTTCTTCGGAAAACGGTCATTATGGAGTACTGGGAACAAAGCGGAATGATCATGCATCGACTCCAGAATGTCACAAAGATTTCCGTCCCAATGGCCTTCGCAATAAGCCTTGACAATATCCGGCAGATTCTTGTTCGTACGGGTCGCCAGCCGCATGGAATCGAAATAATACGACACATAGCGCATGTCTTCTGGCCGTATCCACATACCTTGCAGGATCTTGACCTTGTTTTCGGGCTTGGCCAGAAGCTGTTCGCATGGAGCTGTCCTATCTACAGGCAGTGCATTTGTATCTTTCTGCGCGAGAACGATATCCTGCAGATGGGACTGTACGTTTCCATGATAAATATAGTACGGACAGCGGTACAAGCAGGAATTGTTCGGCACGATATGCAGCGATTTGCCGTTGTCGTCACACCATTTCCGCATCCGTTCGATTTCATCCAAATCGCGAACTCCTTCATAGCCAATATAATAGCCATTGAACAAATGCTGAGTGAAGACCAATTGTCGGACGCTCATCAGATGCATGCCCTCCGATGCGCGAATCTTCAGATTGCCGTTCATGTGACGAAGGCATTCGGCGACTGGGAAGGAGCTTGTCGTGACCGCCCGAATACGGATATGTTCAGAAATGTTGCGTAGCATCTCCGCAATGTGCTTCATCAGTTCCTCCGAAGAGAAATTTGCACCGTAGCAGGACGCGTCCACGCAGACGATGGCGGAGATGCCCATACGGGTAAACTCATCTAAATCCTTTAAAAATCGCATGTAGAGCCCCTTCCACTCCATTCCACCCTTCATACCCCATGCGCCATAGTAGGTAGGATCACCAGGCAACGAGAAATACACGTCCGTGACCTGTCCTTTGAATTGTTGCAGAACAGGCATCATGCCTGGATTGTCCATCTGGTAGCCGACTTCACAGGCCAACTTGCGGTTGTCGAACAGACTCAATACTTTATCGATAAGCCCAAGCATTCGTCACCCCTCCTTTTCCATGTCATCAGCCTTTTCAGAAACCTGCGCGAACACCTTTTTGCAGTAGCCGCAACTTTCGCAATGACGATCGCAGTGCATGGTCCGCTCAAACCAGTCATCAGGGAACTTGTCGTTCATGATTTTCGGCACGCAAGACAAGGTGGAATAGTCCATTTCGAACATGCTGAGCAGATTGCCGTGCCACTCGCCTTCGCAATAGCCCTTGACGATGTCCTGTATCCGCGGGCTGATGCGGGTGGCCAGCTTGACAGTCTCGAAATATCCGGAAACTTTGTGCAGATCCTCCGGCCGTATCCATGTGTTTTGCAGCAGCACAGGTATGTTGTCCGGAAACATATAGACGTCACAGCATGGAGACGGACGGCTGTCATCATAGATGGAAGGCATCCGCATTGTATCTTCGCAATGCGCTGTATAACCCATGTGGATGATATGGTAAGGACACTGGTAGAGACAGCCGCTATTGGCCAGAAGATGCAACGTCTTGCCATGCGCGTCACACCATGCGCGAACGGTTTTGATGTGCTCTAAATCACGGTTGAAATCGCGATGTAGATAGAAGCCGTCGAACTGTTCAGCCACGGCCTCCATCTGCGGAATCGTGCCGATCTGCATCGTCACGGATGAACGCACTTTTATGTCCGGAAAATTCTTCCGAACGAATTCCGCGATACCGGGATGCAACGTCGTAACCGCCTTCAGATCAATATGTTTTCCAACTTCCTCCAAGCTGTTTCCAACATGCTCCAGCAGCTCTTTCGACTGAGTCTTCACGCCGTAGCAGGCCGAATTGAACAGGAGCACACCCGAAACTCCCATGGCCTTGAAACGGTCCAAATCCGCAAGGAACGTGGCCCGTTTCTCTTCGGTGGTCTTCGCTTCCAATGTCAAGCCCGCCGGGGCGCGTCCGCTCATGTCGCCAGGAATCGCGAAATAGACTTCCAATATCGATTCACGATACTTGGAGATGACATTTATCCAGTCTTCCTTCGTCCTTTCACCGACCATCTGGTAGCCGACGGCAAATTTCCGTCCGACCTTCGACACTTTGACTTGTTGTTGATTTTCAGACATTAACGCCTCGCTTGTTCAGAAACCCAAATCGCCTGTCAGCCTGAAACGCTCGCCGATCCGTTCAATTTTGAACTCCCTTCCAGGAAAGGACGTAGCCAGCACTTCCGGCAGCATCGACTCCAAATCATCCAATATCTCCGCCTTCATGACGGACGGCAACGGCGTCGCTGAACCGGTCAACAACTCGATGATGTAGCCCGGCCCGCTGCCGCTCGCATAGCCCAATGTAAACTTAGAGTCGATGCCGAACACGCCGTCGTATTTTGGATTCGATGCCTTACCGGCTGCCGGCCTACTGGCTTTTCTCACCAGAAACGGCCCGTATTTGTTTTCCAACAAGGCATCTATCGAATCCAACGCCGTCTTCAGCGTCAATTCCCATTGCTCTAAAGCACTCAATCCCATGACATAACCTTCTAAAACCAATTCCTCCCTCTGTATTATAACAAGAACAGGACGCCCTTGCTACCCCCTGGTGAATCATTCAGCAAACACGCTCAGATCATGGATGGACCAGAACCATTTATCCGTCGCTTCCGTCAACGTGATCTTCACGAATTTCGCGGGATAGTCCAGCAGCATGGCGGTCGTGACCGCTCCCGTGCCGTTGCCCATGCCGACAGGGCCTTTCCAGTCCTTTCCATCCTGCGAGACATCAATACGGTAGCCTTTTGGGAAGTCGTTGGCGGACTTGGTGGCGTCCATCACGATTTTCTTGACGGTCATGACTTTCGGCAGCTCAATCATGAACCAGTCGCCAACGGCTTGCATGGCGTTCGTGTCCCAACGCGTATTCGCATTGCCGTCCACGGCGTTCTTCACATTGTCCGCGTTTTTGCTGGCGGAGAACTTCAGCTCGGCGTTGTCGATACGCTTGCCTGCATCCGCCGGAACGCCGTTGATTTGCATTTCGCAGATAGACCAGTACATGGTGCCGCGGCCCGTCTGGACGATTTTGATGTAGCGGCCATAAGCGCTGAGCTTCAGCAACATGTTGCGGTCACTGCCCTTACCTTCCAGAACAGGCTTGCCCCAATTGGCCGTGTCTTCCGTGACATAGACTTTGTATTCGACAGGGAAGTCGTTACCTGTCTCGCCAGCGAACAGTTTGATTTCACTGATTTCCGACGGATACCCCATGTCGATTTGGAACCATTCGTCACCAGCCTGTGCCTTGCCGCTTGTCCAGCGGGTGGCGGTATTGCCGTCGATGGCGTTGCGTTGGCCGCCGCCGTGTGAAGATGTCAGTTTCATGGCCGCGCCGTTCAGGCCGTTCATGATGCGCGTCGCGGAAAGGACGGCCTCATTCGCGAGTTCGGGCACATCCAGATAGCTCTTCGCGAGCTTCAACGCTTCCGGATGGAGCAGATAGCCGAGACCATTGATCAAAGAGCCTTTTTCCTGCGGGTTCTTCGCTAAGGCCAAAGCCTCTTTGTAGAGTTCCAAAGTCTCTTTGACGGGACGCGGGCTCGGTAGCGCAAGCAAACGTGCGTAACCACGCAACGCCAAAACTTTATGTGCAAGCGACGCCGCGTCGTCACGGCTGATGCCGCGCAACGTGTCCAGCGGTTCGGGCGTCGGCCATTCGCCAAGAGCGAGAATTGCGATACGCTTCACGGCCGCGTCGTCGCTCTTGCAAGCCGCCGTCAGAACGGGCAACGCGTTGTTGTTGGCCAATTTGCCCAAAGCTTCCAGCAAGGCGACACGCGACGATGACGCGATGTCGCCGTTCAACGCGGCGATGACGGCCGCGGACGCGGCCGTCTGGTCTTCTGCCCGCTTGCCAATATTGATGACCATGTTCTTCAACTGCGTACGCTCCGCAGAACCAGTGACTTTCGTCAGCAGATCGATAATGGTCGGCAGATCCTTTTCGCTAGCCACGAGCGCCAAGGCGGCGACAGCTTCCTTGCGGACTTCCTTATCCTCCGACAGAGAGTTATCCGCAAGCATCTTGACGGCGCCTTTGTCCAAACGACCACCCAACGCGCGGATCAATTCCGCGCGGAACGCGGCATCATTCGCCGTGCTGACGGCTTCCGAACGGATCTTCGCATCAACGTCGTCGCCAACCATGCGATACAACGCATGACGGGCTTGATTCTTGCGCGCGCCTTCACCGTCGGCAGACAGTTTGGCCAACGGCAGAACGGAATTCGCACCACCAATAGCCTCCAACGTGCGAGCCGCCGTCATGGCGATCTGGTCGTTCTTGCTGGTCAACAGGCGGATCACATCCGCTTCAAATGCCTTGCTGTTCGACGCAGCGACAGCATCCATCACAAAGCACGCCGCGTCAGCGGGAAGCGTGTCGATGGCCGCCACGACTTTCGGCAACGCGCCATTGATTTCCGGCAGCGCATGCGCGACAGCCGCCTTCATCAAGCCATCTCCGCTCTTCAAAAGATTCAGAATTTGTGTGGCATCAGCCTTTTCGCCAGCCGCGATGAAGGCCTTCGCCTGTGCGGCAGCCTTCGCGTTCGGCAGGCAGTCGTTTGCCGCCAGCAATGCCTGACAGGCATCTACGCAATCCGCCGCGGGCAAAGCCCCAATGGCATCGCAGAGGCCGATCATGATGTCGCGGCGCAAGGCTTGTTTCACCGTCGGCAACGCAGTCGCCAACGTCTGCGCGGCCTCCTTCGTGCCGATCATGCCGATGCCCAACGCGGCCGCAGGGCCGTAGTTGTCGTCGTTCAACAGTTTGGCCAACGGCGCGACAGCCGCCGCGCATTTCTTGCGGCCGAGCGCGATCGCCGTTGCGGCACGTTCACGCGGAACGGCATCCAACGAACGGATCATCGCCTGTTCTGCAGCGGCGTCCGGAATACGCTGCAACGCATAGAGGGCCATCACGGCCGTCTTCTCGTCGGCGAACTGCGATTCAATCGCGGGAATCTCCGCCGCGCCGCCAATGCGGGACAACTGCCGCAGGGCGAAATTGCGGGCGTCAACCGTGCTTTCTGGACGGAGCAGCCCCGCCAACGCGGTGGCCAGCTGTTTCGCGCGCTTTTCTTTGCCAGGAGCTTCGGCGTCATTCACAAGACGTTCAATCTGACGTGCTTCCGTATCATCAACAGAATACTGGTACTGCGCCAATTTGGCGATGATGTCCTGCAAGCCGCGCGCAAAACCCATATCCGCCGTCATGGCGTTGTAGGCGTCATCAACGAAATTGCTCGGACGTTCATCGCACTTCAAATCACCTGCGCAATACTGCACGGCGTCCAACATCATCTGCATCATACCCGGATTCCAGAATGTCTCATGGCGATGGCCGAAACCGATATAAACGACGCGGCCTTTGCCATAGTTCTTCAACCACGCCAACGCGAAATCGCCGTCGTCGCGGCGGATTTGGTTGCCTTTGTCCATATTCGTGCGAGACGTGTCCAAACGCATGAGAATGCGCTGTTTGTCACGGCTGTACGGTTCTTTCACTTGATAGATTTCTTCATTGATGGAGAACGGAACGCCGCGCCAACCGCGCATCAGCGGATGCCCCGCGTCAACCAGTTCGACGCCAACGGTTTCACTCCACGGATGAAGATTGAAATAACCACCCATCATCTCACCGTATTCCGGCCATGTGTAGAACGCGTCGATGGCCGCATGGATGCCGAAGATGCCTTTGCCTTCCGTACGGGCGAAATCCAAAAGGCCGTTGCGAAGACGCATTTCGCGAGCCTCCGCATCGTCGCGCTCTTTACCGGCGGGCATTTTCGCATAATCGACGCCGCCGATCGGCAGACGGCTCGTGTTGTTGTTCAAAAAGATGACATCAAACTCTTTCAGATGTTCGGGCTCGAACGCTTTCGCGTCATCCGTCACTTCCGCCACCGTGAAGGCGCCAGTCGTTTCGCCGATGATCTGCAACGCCTTCGTGGCGAATGGGATGGATGTATGATAGAAACCTTTCGTATCCATGTACACCAACACTTTGCGCGGCTTTGCGGGCTTCACCGTCGCGACCTTCGGGCAGGCGCTCTTCATGCGTGCGATTTCCGCCTCGCTTGGCTGCGGCTTGTTGTCCTGCGCATGCCCAAGCAGCGCGAAAAACATCAACGAAACTATCATGAACTTTTTCATAAATACTCCTTTATTATGGCTTACTGCCTTTGCTTTAAGCTCTTAGCTTTAAGCTCTTAGCTCTAAACTGCCAAGTTCAGACAATCCACGGTGCTCTGGACGGCTTCGTCATCAGACGGTCCGCTTCCGGATCGTTGACGAAATGTTCGTTGACGGGATCCCAATTCAACGTGCGGTCCAGACGGTAGCAGATGATGCCCAGATGGCAGACGGTCGAGCTGCGGTGGCCGACTTCCGGATTGCAGATGCACTGACGCCGTTCGCGCACGCAGTCGAAGAAGTTGTTCCAATGGCTATTGCTTTCATAGAGGTGGATGTCGTTCGCGCCCCACTTCGTGCGGATCAGATCGTCGGGCTCGGTCATCAGATAGCCGCGATTCACGCAGACGCGACCTTTTTCGCCGATGATTTCCAAACCTGCCTCGCCGGGCTTCGCGCCGCCGCGGATCATCTTCGCGCCATTCGCATAGACGTAAGTCAGGCGGTTGTATTCAGATTCGCGTGGCGGGATGATCGTTACAGGGCCGGAATCGTCCATGCCCAGAGCCCACTGCGCGATGTCGAAATGATGCGCTCCCCAGTCCGTCATGCCGCCGCCGTCATAGTCCGAATAGCGGCGCCAGTTCGGGAAGGTCGCCCAATTGTCGAACGGGCAGAGGATCTTGTTGTAGCCGCGCCACGGAGCGGGACCGAGCCAAAGATCCCAATTGATGGTCGGCGGAATTGGTTCCGACGGCAGATAGCACGGGCCAGATGGATCCGCCACGTTGTTGATGAAAATCTCTTTCACCTTGCCAATGCGACCGTTACGGACCAATTCGCAGGCCAGACGGAATTTCGCGTCCGACCGCTGCTGGCTGCCGTTCTGGAAGATGACATTGTAGCGTTTCATGGCATCGACCATTGCACGGCCTTCGTGGATGGACAACGTCATCGGCTTTTCGCAGTAAATGTCTTTTCCCGTACGGGCCGCCATGATGCTCATGCAGGCGTGCCAATGCGTCGGCGTCGCAATCAACACGGCGTCGATGTCCGTCCGTTTCAACATTTCACGGAAGTCTTCATATGTATCGACAGGACGGGCCTCATTGCCGAAACGCTGCTTGTAGGCTTCATCGACGATGTCCTTCGCGCGATTCAGGCGGATGCTCTCGACGTCGCACAACGCCATGATACGCGCATCGCTACGATGCATGAGATGACGGATGTGGCCGATACATTGGATGCCGATGCCGATGACGCCCATGCGGATCGGAGCATGCGTCGTCTCCGTCGCCTTCACATCCCAAGCCTCCGCGCCGTTCACAAGATTCGGCAGAACGGCGGCTCCTGCAGCCGCCATCGCGCTGTTTCGCAGAAAATCACGTCTGTTCATGTTCTTCCTTTATTTTGTTGCTCACTATGTCAATCGACTTGTTCATTCCATTAGACAAAATAGACATTATACCTTATTTTAATAAAACTTCAAAAGACTTCCACGGATTTTTCTTGAATAATGCGCCATATCGTTGTCCAACTCTTCGCCATTCTGCTGACGGCCACGACCATCCTTCTGGCCGCGCAGGAAACCGTGCCGCCACGACAGGCCTGGATGGATGGCTTTTGGCAACAACTTCCTGATGATGGAGAAGATACGAAACCCGTTTCGGCACAGCTTCAGCCATCTTCAACTTCCAATCTGCCACCGCCCGCCATCCTCCCATGCCCGCGTCAACACATCCTTTATCTGGACGTTTTCGCTTGGCAAACCGTTGCCGCAATTCTCTTTGTGACAGCTATTTGCGCTATCTTTCGTTTCCATACATGGTATCAAGAGCCATCGCGGCGGACGCGACGGCTCGCCCGAAAACATCTCCGCCAATGGCTCCGCTCCAATCCAGACGGACTTCCGTCCGATCTCACCGTCCGTCTCCAACAGGCCTTCGGTCAGCCAGACAGCGTGAATCTCCTAGAATTGGCGGATGCTGTCCAGTCAAAACATCCTAAACTGGCGAGCTCTGTTCGTCAGTTCGAACACGAACGGTTTTCTTCTGAAAACCCAACGGAACAAACAATTTCCACTCTTCGCAAATGCCTTCGGAATGCCTTGATGATCGCCCTGCTCCTCTGCCTGGCCGCCTGTTCGAAACAATTTTCGTCGAAATGGGAAGAAGCCGCCAGACTCTCGCAGGAAGGACGGCTTCAAGAGTCGCTGGATATCTTCACTGAATTGTCGAAAACACACAGCTTATGGCAGTTGTCGCATAACATCGCAGTTCTGCACGCCCGCCTCAACTCCCCGCGTGACGCCTTTCTATGGATGATTCACCGCGACACCCAGCGGGAAGCCAACGGCTATGATGGGATATATCTCTTCCCATATGCGCCGGAACTCATTCTCCCGCTAGGAATTGCGCTACTTTGCACGGCGTTCTTCCAACGCGGTGTCAAACGCATCTTGCTCATGATCGCAGTGGTCATTGCAATTGTTTTGTTCATCGCCGCGATCCGTCCGCGTCTTCAGTTACGGCGGACGGCCATCATCACTGTCGAGACGCAAATCGTTCCCATCCCCTCCGATGCCGCCTCCCCCGCCGTCAACCTGTGGATAGCGGGAGAAGGCAGTGTCGTACGATTCACGGGAAAAGATATCATAAACGACTGCATTCAAATAACAAATGGCAAACTTTATGGCTGGATTCCATGGCGAAATGTCCTTTTTTTCCACTCTCCATGAAAAAAATCGTCTGGTTTGATTTGTTTTTTGAAAATACGGATGTAATGTATTGGTATCGACACGCCGGAGTGGCGGAATTGGCAGACGCGCTGCGTTCAGGTCGCAGTGGGAGCAATCCCGTGGGGGTTCAAATCCCCCCCCCGGTACCATCTTAAAAGCCGCAGACCATTTGGTCTGCGGCTTTTTTGTGTCGATCATGAATCAGAAAAATCCTATTCAGGAACATGCATCCTGCTCTAACATTTTCCAATGCTTTCTGAATATTATTTAAAAATGACATTTTTCTGCCTTGATTTCCTGCATTTTAATTATATAATGTATTATCATTCCCAGAATTGAAAAGTATCAATCCGCATGTAACAAACTCCCCGCAGACGGAGAAATATTGGATGACAGAGGGATGAGCAGGAATAACACACGTTACTGGCATGCATCCTGTCGCTCCGTCGAACAATCCCAAACAACGACAACATCGGCCAACAACAACATAAACCAACAGGAATACAAGCACATGCCTACCATTGACGACTACAAGACCTTCCTTGAAACCATCCGCAAGCATACTGGGCTCGACATGCTCGTTCCGGATGCCGACGGTCTCCTGACCTTCCGTGTCGATGACGAATACAATATCAATCTCCAGTTCATCGAAGCCTCAGGCAAAATCCTGTGCTTCGTGGAAATCGCGACGCTTCCGTCGGATGCAGGCGTCGCCGTTTACCGCGACCTACTTGGCGGCAGTCTCTTTGGGAAAGACACGGCGGGTGGCTATTTCGCCATGGAAACAGAAAGCAACACCGTCATCTACAACTACATGTTCGATTTCGACAAAGCCGCCGCCGATCCGGAGAACTTCGTCGAAACGTTGGAAAATATCCTGCAGCTCGTCGATATCTGGGCCGATCGCATAAATGGCAACCTCGACGGACAAAGTGACGACAGTAAAGACGACGACGCCTCTACGGTGATACCAAACCAACCTTCCACTCTATTTTTCCGCCCATAGGTAATAACAATGCCCATTACATTCAATGATTTCCATCATTTAGCCACCGCTGCCCCGAAAGATACGCGGGACGTTGTCGTCAATAGCGCCAAGACTCCCCAAAGCGTGCAGTTCGGCAGTCGAGTCTTCTCTACCTCAAAGAAGCTGAACGACGCAACCATGGCGGCATTCAAGGAGGCCTTGCAAAAGGAATATGGCGTCTTTGGTCTTCACGCCTTCGACACCGTTGTGGGCACCCGCGCACAGCTTCACAAGTCTTTGCGCGCATGCGACATCAAAAAGATCGTCTCATCAATGGAATCATTGAAGCAAATGCGTTTCACCAACGAGTTGGACCGCCAGTTGCAGACAAGTCCCTTGCTTCTTCAATCAGGCGGCAAGCCGATGGCCAATGAAATACGGCAAATCGTCAATGATCATCTTGACGATATCAATCATTTGCTTGAAGAATGCAAGACGCCTGAAGACATCGCGGAACTTGTCGATGCGTCCATCAAACGCGCGCTGCCCGAGGCGCAGGAAAGACTGAGGAATTCGCCAGATATCCAAGCTTTCAGGCCACTCCATCATGGTGAAAAGCAAGTCGAATCAGGCTCCACCCCCATGGGGCTCAGCAAGTTGCATTCAACCGCAACCTACAGAGGCCCTAGCACATCAGTCGAAGACCATGTGAAAAGCGGTTCCATGGGAACGGGCATGCGTATCAACGACAGCCATCTCCGCCCCGCCGTGTTCGAGAAACTCAAGACCAATGGCGTCGAGCCTGGATTCATCTACCATAATGATTGGTCGCAGCATGATTCGCGAGCCTTGTTGACCGACATCCACTCCCCAGCAACCCAGACGTCATTTAACCAATTTCTCACTGACAATCCCCAATTTCAGCCTGACCCGCAACAAAATCCACCACCTTCTTTCCTTGAAATAGGTCTGAAAGTCGGCCGTGCCCATCCCGCAGGTGTCGCTTTCGCGGCGGAATACGTCCTTTCGAAGGAACTTGACAAGCTTGAACAGGATCCGAAGCAAGACTCGCCACTCCTCCAAGCCATCAGGCAATCCTTTCCCAACGCCCAGAAGACAGACTTCCCCCCCGACGGTGCCCAGGCTACTCCTCAGCAACTGGCCAATCTCGAAAAGCTCAAGAAGGACTGTTTCATCCAGCTTCGAGACGCCGTCATGACCTATGGCAAGACGGCGGCGAAAACCGATCCAAATTCACAGCTTCCTATTTTCAAGCATTTTACAGACCGACACATTCTCAAGCTTGATTACAATGAAGGCAATCGTGTATCTCCAGAGGGAGCTGCGAGCACGGGCGAATTCCGCCTTCCAGAACGAGTAAGAGACAAGGGCTATTTCTACTATCATAGACGCGTCACCACGGCGGACAAGGCGTCCATCGGCGCTGTCTCCGAAGCGTTCGCCAACGATCTCACACGCCTTCTCGGCGTTCCCGCGCAAGATCTTACGCTTGTCCGCGGACAATATTCAGACGGACATCCCAAAATCATGCTGGAGGCAAAATTCGCCGAAGGATACCATGATTTCGAAGATGGTTTCATCGAAGACGGCCGTACTGTCGGCAATGTGGAGGCACTCGGTAGATTCAAGGCCATTTTCCTGGCGCTCGCGGATCGCGACGCTATCGGTTCGCACGGCCAGAACAAAGGCGTCATCAACGGCAAATTCTTCGCCATCGACCCCGGCCATTCGCTGGAAGGCAGCGGCGCAAAATTGGCTATCCAAGACAATCTCTCTTTTGTCGATACGGATTTTAGATCAAGACACAAAGTTATCGATCATTTTACCAAGCGTTTCCGGAATTATACAGTGTTTGACGACGATACGCGCTTCGCAAAAATGCAGGGTGTCCTGACATTGCGACAAATGTGCGCCGGGCACCCCAATGCCATCGACAAGCTCTCCGAGGATTACAAAGCAGCCTTCAACCCAAATGAACCAGGTATCTCCCCAGAGGAAAAGGCTATCCGCCAACAGACATGCGAACAAATCACAAGCATGACGACTGAATTCCAAACACAGGTAAACAGAATAATCGATATCTGCGATGATCAGTTGAAACTGTATGACGCTCTCGGAGAAAACGACGCCACAAAACCATTGCAGGAAGGTGCCATCGAAACCATTGAAAATCTTGAAAAACTCACGTCGCCGACGACATGGATGAGCAAGGAGGGGAAAGTCGAACTGAAGCATCTATCCGTCCCCGAAAAGACTCGCATTCCGTGGACGGCCAAAAAAGACGAGAATGGCATGCTTGTCTATACCTCCAAAAAGCCGCTTTCCAGCGAGGCTCAAACTCGGCTGCTTCAACAGATGTACGGGGCCCCGAATTCCGCGGAAATCCACATCGGCAAGGATGGCATGGCGACCATCAAAGTCCCCGTCGGTGATGCCCAGTACCTCTTCAACGCCTTCTCGGAAGACAAGATCGCCAAAATCAAGCATCCGGAGGAAGTACAGCGCCGCGCCGACGTGGCGGCGGCAAAAGCCAAATTCCAGCAAGACACCGCCGAAACAGCCGTCAATCTGGAAAAACTGATATCGCCGACGACATGGCATGGTGCGCCAAACGCCCCCAATGAGAGATTTCTCACAATTAACCAAGGAACGAGCATCCCATGGACAGTGGAGACAAAAGACGGCGATCTTGTCTTTACATCATCAGGACCGATTCAGGATCAAAGTGCTCTGGAACGTCTGATGAAGCAACTGAATAAAAACTTACCGGCAAGGTTCCACTTTGATACTCACAGCAAGGCAACGATCAAAGTTCCAGTAAAACAAGCCCAAGTCTTTTTCGATGCCTTCAGCGAGCAGGAAATCGCCAAAGTCAAGCATCCGACCCACTTCCAGCAATATGTAGCTCAAGCGGCCAATCCGCCTGCCGGACAACAGCCAAATGTGCAGCCACCGCCTGCCGGGGTGCAACCACCGCCGCCGAACGTGCCGCCGCAGTAGCCGCCAACCGAATCGCAACCGTTTGACAGGACGGTGTCGCGTCAAACTACCTGATGACGATCGGCAGAAGCGTGAAATTGTCATCGGCACCGGCCGCCAGAATACGTTGCGTCAACAGCTCCGTGATGACCTTCGGGTCACGGGTGGAAGCCAATACCATCTCGATTGTTACGTCGTCAATCATTCCCCAGACGCCATCAGAGCAAAGCAGATAGACATCGCCCGGACAGATGTTGATTTCCGTCCACTGTGGATGCAGTTGCTCCTCTCCACCGACAACGCGCGTCAGGACATGGAACAACTCCGGTGACACGTTATCAATTGTCTGCTCCCTCTGAAGCATCTCATAGCCGACGGTATGATCCTCAGTGATGAGAAAGAGTTCGCCATTACGCAAGCAATACAGGCGTGAATCGCCAACGTGGCATACCAGTGCCTGATTCGGATTCCATGGATTGAACAGGATGGAGACAACTGTGCTGCCCATGCTATTGTAACGATGCGCCATCGCATAGGCCCGGATGGCCCTCTGGGCCTTATTCAAGGCCTGTTCCACACAGTCTTGGCGTTCGTCGGGCGATTTGGATGCCGTGCCTTTCATGCCTTTGGCGAGCATGTTACGAATGTACTTCGCTGCGATTTCGCCCGCGTCGCCGCCGCCCATGCCGTCCATGACGGCAAAAAAACCGTCGTCAGGCAACATCAAGTAGTTGTCTTCGTTATTCTTGCGGACAAGCCCTATGTCCGAGTAGACATGGTATTGGATGAAAGAAGTGAAATTCGTCATTGTTTCACCTTTCTCCACGATTGTACAATTCAGTTTTTTTAATACTTATATTCATGGAAATACAACTTTTTCCAGACAAATCACATTTCCATGAGCTTTTCAAAGCAACGGACGCGTTCCGCCATTCCGCCATCATTCGCCTCATTTTGGATCAGACGGATTTTCGGCGCTGACTTCAGAAGTTTCATGATCGGCGGCCAGTCGATAAGCCCCTTGCCCGGCAGGAAGTGCTCATCAACAAGTCCATGGTTGTCATGGAGATGGCAGTTCACGATCTCTGGCAGGAGCTTCTCCAGCGTGTGTTCATCCCAACCGACGGGCAGGCCATACGCCCCCCAGCATTTGTCCGCATTGTTCGGAATTTCACGCGGCTTGGACGCGATGTGGGCGTGACCAGCGTCATAACAGATTCCAAGCCAAGGAGATTTGAAGTAGCTTATGAATTCAAGAAGCCGCTCAGCCGTCGTGATTGGCGCCCAAATGTTTTCGATGCAGATGACGACGCCGTTTTTCTCAGCCACTGGCAGAAGTTCCTCCAGACTGCGGCGCGTGTAGTCGCACAGCAGTTTCACGTCCGTCTTGCCTTCATAGACGGGCATTCCGCTGCCGACATGGATCGTAATCGTATCGACATCGAAGAGATTGGCGATTTCAATCGCGTATTTGGCGCGCGACAGCATGAGACCGCGATATTCATCGAAAGGCAAGCAGAGGTCGCTCAGCACACCGAACGGCGCATGGGCATCCAAAAACGTCAGTCCCGCCGCCTTCATATCCGCCTTCAATTTTTGCGCAAATGCCGTATCCGTCATGATTTGCGCAACGCAGTGGTCGGTCAACACCAAATGCTTTCCGCCGACGGCGGCGAATTCGTTGAGAATGCTTTGGCGGACACGGTCGGACAGGCCATGCAAAGCGTAGAAATGGGTCACGGGAATCATGTTTTCTCCTTTTACTATTATAATTTATTTTTTCAATGATAACAATATACTTCCTGTAAGGCATTTTTCACCTTAGCGCCTCCATCCACTTGAAAATAAAATGGCAAATAGTATTTTTGTAGCGAATATTACTCTTCACAGGTCACTGAAGACAAAGGAATCCGCCATGTACGAACTGCAACGAACCAATCCAGACTACGTCGTCTATATTCCCAAAGGCCCCGCCGCCGGCAAACGTGACGGCGCGAATCACGTCGTCACCGTCCTGCCTGGCCTGAAGCCCAACAGTTTCGTTGCCTTCTGGTTGCAGGATTCCGCCGAACAGGCTCCGGACTCGCACTATGTCTGTGCACGATCGGACGACAACGGAAAGACATGGACGGAGCCGATGACCATCGCAGGGCAGCATTTCGATCCCCAAACGGGCCGCGATCGTTGCAGTTTCGGTACCGCCTTCCGCAACGCAAATGGCCGCATCTACATCCTGCTGAACCATTACAGCGGCTATGCGGATCCGCATGAGAATGGTTTTCTTTACGTTACTTACACAGACGATGACGGACAGACGTTCGGGCCGCAAGTCCAAGCGGAATTCAAGAAGTTCCCTGAACTGGAAAACGATGATCCGAAAGTTCCGCCGACGATGATCGCCTTCCAGCCACCGCTGAAAATCTCCTCCGGCAAATACGTCGGCGGCATCACCCGCTATGCGTCGTTGACGAAATTCCCGCGTCGCCCGCATTGGACGGATGAAGAGTCCGTCTGCTCCATGTACGTCATCGAAAACGCCGACGACAATCCCGCGCCGCAAGATTTGAAATTCACATGGACAACCTGCCTGAAAGCGCCGTCCCGCAACAATCCCACGTGGAACGTCGCACAGGAACCTGCCATCGTCGAACTGCCGGATGGTCGCCTTTTCTGCGCCTTCCGCACAAATTTCGGTTCTCCATGGTATGCGCTGTCGAACGACGGCGGTTACACATGGGGCGAAACCGAAGTGCTTCGTTATGGCGACGGCAAGCCCGCCATGCTCCATCCGCTGTCGCCCTGCCCCATCTACAGCGACCGACGCGGTCATTTCTACATGTTCATCCATAACCACGACGGTCACTTCGGCCCATGGGGCCCGAAGGATACGGAACACCACCGCCGTCCTATCTATTTGGTACGAGGCGTTTTCACGCCGGATGCCCATCAGCCGTTGACGTTTGGCGAGCCCGAAATGTTCTTCGACGACGACGGCATCCCGCTCGGCTACCACTACAAGCGGGCCGACCTTGCCCTCTACGCCTCCATGACGCACGTCAACGGCCAAAGCATCCTTTGGTATCCAGACCGCAAACATTTCATTTGCGGGAAGATAATACGGTAAAAATAAAACGGGAGGGAACCGCTCCGGCGGGACCGAAAAACGGGAGGGAACCGCTCCGGCGGGACCGAAATCAATCCGTGCATCTGCGCAGACGATAGTCATCAACGCAGCGTTTCAATCCGTCCAAGACATTGCTGAATGTCACGCCGAAACGCGTCGCCTTGCTGCAGTTCATCCATAGATTGTGCCGTGGCGGGGCGTCTTTCACAACGCCTTGCCGTCCAAGATACGCCAGCAAATCCTGCGTGATTTCGAACATGGAGGCATCCGTCTCGCTGCCGAAATTATACGCGCCGCCTGGCAAGGCGATGACTTTCGGAATGTTCTCCGCGACTTCACGCAAATAGGTGACTCCCCTGTATTGCTGGCTGCTGTACGTCAAATAGCCATCCAGAACGTTTTTGATGTAATTGCCTCTCGCTGAAACAACATCGTACATCCATTCGCCGCGGAGCATGACCGCGTCTGGATCAATATCCAGAACACGCTTCTCCATCTCAAGCTTATGCTCGGCATAGATATTTGCCGTGCCGACATCTTCTTCTGAATAAGGACCGTCGCTTTGGCTGCCGCTATAGACTTGATCGGAACTGAAGCAGACCAATTTTCTCCCTTTCGCCGCCTTGGCAAGATAGACTGGCAGCATGACATTGGCGATATACGATTGTTGCTGATTGTTCTGGCAAATGCCGATGTCAGAAATCGCGGCGGTATGGACGATGGCGTCAGCCCCGCTTTCCTCCACAATCCGCTTCACGTCGTCTTCTGAAACATTCCGCAACGACGGCGAGGCGATGATATCTTTTTCATATGTGTTCTTTATTCGGTTGCCGACAAATCCATTGGCTCCAGTCAACAGTATTTTCATCGTTTTGAAATTCCATCCTTTCTTTCTAGATGCCAATCATTTACATCTGCATCATGGCTTTTGCGAGTTCGCGGGCGTAGTTCAATTTGACCATGAGAATTTCTTCTGGAACGCCGCGTTCGCGCGGCACTTCGTAGTTGAACAGGCCTTGGTAATTGACGTCGCGCAAAGCCTGCATGAACGACTTCCAATCAATCGTGCCATGGATGTACGGGAAGAAGTGGTCGTCCTTCTTGCCGCCGATGACGAGACAGTCCGTCACATGGAGCGCCTTCAGGCCGCTTCCCGCCTTGCGGACATATTCCGCACAGTCTCCGACAGTACACGCAACATGCCCTGTATCAAGGCAATACGCCAACCGATGTTCCGGATCGCGGATCATGTCAATGAGTCCTTTAATGTCTTCATATTCGGCGTAGGCAGATTTGAGATTCTCCAGACAGAAGCTGAACGACATCCCTTTGCTGTATTCCAGAAGCGACTCCAGCATGGCGGCGGAGCGTTCTTTGCCACCTTCCTCCAAGGGGCCTTTGCAGGCATGAACAACGCCCGCCTTGATGCCGATTGCATTGAATAAATCACACCACCGTTTCATATTGTCGAAAACTTTGATTCGGTCGGTCTCTTCCTTTACCGCCAGATTGATATAAAGGTAGAAGTGACCTTGATGGATGTCAAAACCCAATGCGTCGCAATGCTTTTTGAATTTCAAACCTTCCGCTTCCGCGTCACCGCGATCCAACAGCATCTGCGCATGTTCGGTTGACAATTCCGCGGCGGAATAGCCATGTCGTGCCAAAACGGAAATGGCCGCCTCCGGCTGCCATTCATACAGAAAACTCGTCCACATCGAAAACTTCATACTTTTTTCCTTTCTGCTCTTGTATCTTGAAACTCAACAATTTTCACATATCACGACTGCCGCTGAAAGCAGGGCCACCAGCGGCCACATAGCCTCCCGAAGCGCCCTTTCCATTCTTGGCCGTCCAGAACGAATACAAATCGCCACGGTTCATCTTGAAATAAAGCTTTAACGGACGTCCTTTCAGATTCGCAAAATCCGCTTCGCGCCAACGGATCTCCGCGCATGTCGAATTGCCGCGGAAACCGACGCAATCCGCATGCGTGAAGCCTGGCAGCGGATGGTAGCTTTCATCCTGCACTTCAACCGTTAGCAACTCGCCCGACGTGTTCGCGTTGACATACAGGCCTTTTCCTTCTGTGAAACACAGCTTTCTAGTCTTCACCCAAGCGTTTTCAAACGTGGCACGCAACGACGCGAAGCCGTCGCGGCGTAATTTCGCAAGGCCGAGAGCGCCGTTGCCGCACATGCCGTTGACTGCCCAATGGAGCCTTGCACGGCTGGGATCGCCGCCGTAGGCGGAATAATAGAACCACATTTCGTCACCGACGAGCAGCGCAATGCCGCCCGTCGGTTCCACATAGCCGTATTCCCACGAATCTGGCTCACGCCGCGCACCGATGAAAGGCGTGCGATCAGGGCGGAAGAAATGGAATCCGTCACGGCTCGTCGCCAGAACAAGTTCCGTCAATTTAGGTTCGGCCACGCGTTCGCAGATTTGGTTCGGCGGGCCTTGTAGAATCTGATAGAAGCCGAGCATGACGCTTTCGTAAGCATTTGCATCAAGATTGTAAAGCTCAGGGAAGGTGTAGCGGGAACGATCCATTATGTCCGCTCCAGTCCAATAGACGGGCTGGCCATCCTGCCAGCGGCCCGATTGCAGAAAATCATCGCCCTCCCAATACAGGCGGCAACGGTTGCGCTGCGGCGAAATCCAGCTTCGGATACTCTGCACCCATTTGCGGCGGAATGGGTTGTAGAACATGGTGCTACGGTCGTCCATATCACCGGTCTGAACAGGCTTGCTCCAATGGATGCCGTCCGCACTGGTAAACATCAATGCGGGGAAATGGCCATTTTCAGGCCGATTCGGTTCGCGGATGAGCATCTTGAAACGCTGCGATTCATCCGCCGTCTCCTTGTCAAGCCAAACAGTGCCGGAATCTGGATGTATATCCAACGGCAACACAAGATTGCTTCCTGCAACTACATCCAACTCCGGCCGCACCCAATGGATGCCATCCTGGCTTGTTGCGTATGCCATATTGCCGAGATAGCTCGCCATATACCACATCTTGAACAAATTATCCACAGGATCATGCCAGATACCGCCGCATTTAGGCACCGTCGCAGACGGAAGTTCTTCATTCCGTTCATATTTTGTCGTCGGAACAAACAATGGGTTACCGTTGTATTTCACGGGACGATGGAACATCGGCACCATGCTGCAGTCATCATAAAGAAAATTATCGCAGAAAAGCTGCCGCCCAAGCGTGATATCGATAACATCCGGCGGATTAGAAAGATACGGAACACGCATGGGCTGGAAATCATACGGATTGATGTCCTTCGGCGGCCATTCTTCCGGCAATTTGATTCCATTGTACAATGTTTCCGACATGCTATGCTCCTTTCAAAACGCCAAATAAGGGGCAATCATTTTGACGACTGCATCCGCCAGAATATTGTATCCGTAGTTGCTGAAATGGCAACCGTCCTTCTGGTCTTCACGCAATGGCTTCGCGATTGAATACAAGTCATTTACAGGAACATCTATTTCTTTGCAGACCTTCACGGCGATGTCATTGTATTCTGCGATGCAATCCATGCCGAAATATCGTTCTTCATATGACGGAAGTGGCGTGCTCAAGGCGAATATCACCTTCCTGCCATGCTCTTTCAAATCCAGCAGGATATTCCGTGTGTTTTCAGCATATTCCACAGGGCTTGTGCGAGTGTGGAAGCCTTTGGATTCGATAAGCTTAATGCGCGCAGGACGGTCAAGTCCATCCAATTCGGCGGCATGCTGATCATAGAAGAAAATCTCTTCTTTTTCATTAACGAAATGATGATCCCAAATACCGAAGTTTACATGAATGACATCCCATGGCTTCTCTCCCAACCACTTACCGATATTGCCGCGCGAACGCAAATAGAATTCCGACGGACCGCAATTGCAGGCGGGACGTGTTACGAACGCCCTTCCTTTCATCTTTTCCACGACAAGCGGCGTATAACCAAGCGAGATGGAATCACCGAGAATCAATACGCGCGGCAATGAGCCGTCATCGTTGTCCGCCATCTGCCTAATCGTGTCCTTTTTCTCCCAATCCATCATGGCTTCGCCTCCTTTGGAGCGTCCACGCGTTTCAGCGGAACTTCTTCGACTTTATCTAACACACTGCCGTCTTCCAACTTGCGCAATTCGATGCGCATTTTGTCCGCCGTAATGGTCAGCAATGTGAAATTGTCTATCCCTTCCGAATAAAATGTCTCGCCCTGGCGGAATTTGGCGGTCGCAAGTCCACGCAACGACGTTGTATAGCAGAGATTTCCGGCCTTCATCCTGTCCCGCGCCGCGATATAGCTGTTGCCGCTGAAAATCACCATGCATTGATTGAACAGCTTCCACAAGGCGTTGTCGTTGTGCGTTCCGACGGAATGAGCGGAATTGTGCAACGCCACACGAATCTTGTCAGGCGTGTCCGCGATCGTCTTGGCAAACCATTTATACTGTTCCGATTCAGGATGATACGCATGGCATGATCCCCATGTTGTGCCGTAGTCACGATCATGATTCAAATCCAGCCCGATGAACTGCACGTTGGAATTCGGAACATTCCAATGCCACGTCCAGCGGTTGTCCGGCAATGGGAAGAATTCGCGGAACGCGCTGCCTTCAACATCGTAGGCGGCAACCGCTATGGGATTCTTCTTTTCTTCCTCCGTCAACGGACGCTTTTCGATTTTGGCGCGATCACGAATCTGATGGTCGTGATTGCCCATGACCGGCATGAAAGGCGTCGTCGCGAACCATGTCATCTGGGAACGAATCAATCGCACATATCTGGCCAGATTATGGACGGCCGTCTCGCCGACATGGTCCGTATCATACAAAAGCGGCACATTGTCGCCGACGGATAGCCCCATATGCGCATCAATGGCATAGACCGCCTTCCAATTGCGCTCCTTCACGTTCCAGTAGCCACGGTTGCCGATGATGATGACGCGCAATTCCGCTCCTGGCTCCCGCAGATCCGGATACTGTTTGAAACGGCGCGGGACAGAACTTTTGTCTCCTGTAAAGACTTGATACTGATAGCGTTTCGTTCCAAGTGTAATGGGAACTTTCACTTGATGCAACGTGCGTTTCCCTTCGACGACAATCTCTTTTTCCGGCTCGCCTTCCAACGCGATTTTCAGCCGCGACTCGCCTGGTTCGGGCGACATCCAGCAGATGGTCACGCTGTCCGCCGTCGGCTCCGAATGCGTCAACCAAACACAGTCGATGCCCGGCTTCGGCTTCTCCTGAGCGTGAAGCATGCACAGAAGTCCTATGCAGGTGGCAAACAATGTTTTTCGCATGTTCCTCTCCTTCTTGATGTTGAGTGATATCATACGGTGGCGGCTCGAAGTTCTTTTTTGAAAACAATCGCCAAATAGATTCCGGACACGACCGAAACCAACAGCCATGACACGGGGAAGCACATCAACAGTCCGCCAAGCGTTCGGTGATGCGGGAAGATGAACAAAATCCACAGAATACGGAAAATGCATGCGCAGATCAGCACGATGATGAACGCCGCAAACGACTTGCCGATACCACGCATCGTCCCGCTGAAAACCTGCATGAAACCATGTGTGAAATAGAACACGAACACGACGCGCATGCGCTGCATGCCCCAATCGACGACGACCGGATCTTTTGTGAACATCAACATCAATTGCGGTCCGAAATACAACGCCGTCAACGCCATCGTCATGACAACGACTTCGGACATGCCAAGACAGTAGTAGATGAATTTCTTCATACGTGCAAATGCCTTGCCGCCATATAGTTGCCCTGTAAAACTAATAGCTGTGTGATGGAAGCTGCTGGAGCCTGAATTCACCAGCATTTCGATGTTCAACGCCGCCGTGTTGCCAGCCATCGCCAACGAACCAAACGAATTGATGGACGACTGAATGAAAATGTTCGCGACTGAGAAACTGATGCTTTGGAAACCTGCCGGCAGCCCAAGCTTGAGAATCTGCCGGAGGATGGCCGCATTCAGTTTCAAATCACGGACATGCAACCCACCGATTTCCTCCGTATTCGCGATGGCGCGCCACACGAGACACGCGGAGAACATCTGCGAAATCACGGTCGCCGTCGCGACGCCATCCGCATCCATGTGGAAACAAATGACAAAGATCAGATTGAGAATGAAATTGATGATTCCCGCCATCGTCAGATAATACAACGCGCGTTTTGTGTCGCCGATGGCCCGCAAAATGGCGCTGCCGAAGTTGTAGATCATGATGAACGGCATGCCGCCGAAATAGATGCGCATGTACAGAACACCTTTATCCAATACGTCCAACGGTGTATTGATCATCAACAGGACAGGCCGCGAAACGGCGATACCCAGCAGCCCCATCACGATGCCGCCGAAAACGGAAATCGTCATCGCCGTATTCACGGTGTCCTTCAGCCGCGAATATTCGCCCGCCCCGTAGAAATGCGCCGTCAAGACGTTCGCGCCAATGGAGATGCCCATGAAAAAATTGATGATCAGATTCGTGACGACCGTCGTCGAACCGACTGCCGCCAAGGCCAACGGCGACGCAAACCGCCCCACGACGATGTGGTCGGCTGACGTGAACGTCAGCTGTAACAGCGTGGAGCAGAACAGCGGCCACGCGAAGACGATGATTTCGCGCAACAGCGGCCCATGGCACATGTCCATGGTGTATTTGGAAGAATGGCTATTCATATTATTAAATGTAAATCATAGACGGCCAATGGCAAACTTTTTCAAGCCGCTGAAAGTACCATCAACCACAATCGTCCCAATCGTTTCAGTTGTCCCATCTGTCCCATTGAAAACTCAGAAGGGGTTGTATTTTCTCAAAAAGCATATTATGGTAATTTGCTTTCTAAACACTTGCAGAGGATTTGACTATGCCAAACAGACAATATGATTTCAATATGTACCGCGAATTCATGGCCACGCAGTTGCCGAAGGCGTTGCAACCTGCGAAAGTAGTTGCGAATCCGCCGCTGCGTTACTGGCCAGATGTCGATGACTACACGATGAGCTGCGGCATGGACATCACACCTGCGGGACGCGTCTGGCTGGCGTGGTTCGCGGGCGGCGACAACGAAGACGCCGTTGTCATTCTCGCCTACAGCGACGACGGCGGCATGACATTCTCCAAGCCGCAATTCATTCTCGATCCGGACTATGCGGATTGCGGCATCCATCTATCCGCCGTCGTCGCCAACCTATGGACCGCACCTGACGGACGGCTTTTTCTCTTCTTCACGCAAAGCCTCGGTTATTTCGACGGTCGTTCAGGCTCATGGTTTTCTGTCTGTGAGAATCCGGACAGCGACCGCCCCACATGGTCAACACCCGTCCGCGTCTGGCATGGAGCTTCCCTCAACAAACCGACGGTTCTTTCCAACGGCACATGGCTTCTGCCCATTTCACTCTGGCCCGCCAATTACGAAAAAATCGAAAAGAAGCTTCAAGATCCAAAAGGCCCGCGATTCAAATTCTTCCCTGAATTGGATGATCAACGCGGCGTTAACATCTTCGCATCACGAGACATGGGTAAGTCATGGGAACGAATCGGACATGTGCGCAATATCAAGGAGCTTTCCACGTTCGACGAGCCGATGATCGTCGAACGAAAGGACGGCTCCTTGCTGATGTACATGCGCATCACCAACGGCACAACGCAAAGCATCTCGACGGACGGCGGCCATACATGGACAACGCCCGAACGCACGGCTTTCACGAATGCGAGCGCACGGTTCTTCTTGCGTAAATTACAGTCAGGCAACATCTTGCTGATCCGTCACGCCAATCCGGATGCCCCGTTGGAACGCTCTTTCATGACCGCCTATATTTCAAAAGACGACGGCCGTACATGGCTGGGCGGCCTTCTGCTGGACGAACGAAAAGGCATCTCCTATCCCGACGGCTTCCAGACATCAGACGGCCGCATCCACATCCAATATGACTACAAACGTGAATGCGGCGAAATCTACATGGCCGTTTTCAAAGAAGAAGACGTTCTTGCAGGCAAGAACGTCTCTGGTTTCGTCCTCCTCAAACATCCTGTTGTTCAGTCTTTCACGGCAAAGAATTCGCAATAAAAGACTAGATTGCCAGCGCTTTGCCTTCCCAGTCGCCATCGGCGGCAACGCCCATGACGGACGTAATCGTCGGCGCGATGTCGATGATGTTGGCTTCGCCCAAGTCCTTGGAAGTAAACGACGGATGATAGAACAGGATTGGAATCGTCATGTCTTCAGGCTTATCCGTGCCGTGGGAGCGGTCATGGCCGCCGTGGTCGGCCGTCAGCACGACCAGATAGTCATCCGAAAGCGAACGGCAGACGGCTTCGATGCATTTGAAGCTTTCATCGACGGAGCGGAGGTATTCCTCTCCCATCCAGCCTTTTGCATGGCCTGCTTCATCCGTCCAACCCAGATAGAGGAACGTGAAATCGGCAAGGCCTGTCTTCAGGAACGGGATGATGTTGTCCGTCAGAATCTTGTTGGCGGTTTCATAACCGTAATCGTGTCCGGCGGCGAAATTCGCATAGCAGAGCGAGCCTGGTTGCGCCAAGTCTTTCAATTGCTCCCAGTTATAGAAGAGAGCACTCTTCTTTCCGGCGGCTTTCATCACTTCGCAGATGCCGCGGATCGGACGAACCTGCGGAACATAGGTGTTCGTCAGAATGCCATGGCGCTGCGGCGTCACGCTGTGGAACAACGACATGTGGCAGGGCAACGTCACGGACGGCATGACCGTCTGCCCTTTCAATGTATAGACGCTATGGGCCTCCATTTCCTTCACAAACGGATTGCCGCAAAGCGCAAGACTGTCCGGACGCATTCCGTCAACCAGAATCAACACAACCTTCTTCATGCCGTCTTTCCTTTGTTAATGTTTTTTTAAATGAAAAAGCGGACGCGTTTGGCGGCCCGCCCATGGAAAACAACCATTAAAAATAAGATAGCACGTTTTCCCGCATGCGCCATATAATTTGACTTGCCATTTCAACCATGTACATTTAATTGGTATTTATCAATCATTGCAACAAAAGGATGACCAACCATGAAGTATCTGAACGCCATCGCCCTGCTGATAAGCCTTGCCGTCTGCGCACAAGTCACGCCTGAGACGCCCGGCTGGACCGCCTTTGAAATTCCAAGCCTTGAAGCGCCGTCGGGCACGCCTGTCGATGTCAGTTTCCTGTCTCCAGAACCTGCTGGATCCCATGGATTTATCCGCGTGAAAGACGGCCATTTCGTCGATGACCGCAACATTCCGTTGCGCTTTTTCGGCACGAATCTGACGGGCGACGCCTGCTTTCCGGAGCCTGAAGACGGCCAGAAACTCGCCAAACGTCTCCGCCAGTACGGTTTTAACTGCCTCCGCCTCCATTTCATGGACACAAACTGGAACAATGCCGCCATCTGGAAGGATTCCAAGAACAGCGTAGTCAGCGAAGAGAATCTCAAAAAACTGGACCAATTCGTCGCAAACTGCATCCAGCAAGGCGTTTGGGTCAACGTCAATCTCCACGTGGCACGGACGTATCCGAATCAGCCAGGCGGTATTCAAGCCTTCCGCATGGGCAAGATTCTTGACCGCTGGTATCCGCCGTACATCGAATATCAGGAAGACTACGCCAACAAGTTGCTTGGACGCGTAAACACGGCAACGGGAATTCGTTATGCAGACACGCCCGGCATCATGTGCATCGAATTGAACAACGAAAACACGATGATCACGGATTTTCGTGACGATCTGAAGAAGCTTCCACCGGAATTCCAAGCGGAATTCACCGCTCAATGGACGGCGTGGCTGAAGAAAAAGTACGGAACGGACGAAGCTCTGCGCGCCTCTTGGGAGAAAGGATTCCAGCCACTCGGCGAAACGGTTGTTTCCGGCAAGAACAAATGGTCCAGAGAAAACGCAGGCGGTTCGGATTCGACTCTCACGCAGACGGAAGACGGCTATGTCCATTGGCAAACCACGAAGATCGGTTTGGCCGATTGGAATCTTCAGCTGCAAATCAAGAAAATCAAGCTGGAACCAGGCCTCTACACGCTGTCGTTCAAGGCTCGTAGCATCACGTCATCGACTGTTACCCACAACATCATGCTGGATGCCGACCCATGGCAGAATCTCGGCCTGAAAATCAAATGCGAACTTACGCCGGAATGGCAGGAATTCTCCGTCTTCAGCGATGTTCCAATAGCCGTCAACGATGCCTTCCATCGCGTCAATTTCACAATCCACAACAAGCTTGGAGACGTGGAAATCAAAGACTTCCAAATCCGTCGCGGCGGCGGTAAAAAGCTGCCGCCAGAATGCACGTTGGCAAACGGAATTCCAATTCCTGCGGCGGATGCGCTTGCACAGATCATGGAAGATTTCTATGCTTTCTTGATCGATACGGAAATGGCGACAACCAAACGACTTAAGAACCATGTCACCAACGTCATCGGCTGCAAGATGCCCGTGACGGACACGCAGGTCAGTTACGGCACGGCAGGCGGTCTGAAACGCGAAACGGAAATCTCCGATTACATCGACATCCACGCCTACTGGCAGCATCCATCCTACACAAAGGACGACAAAGGCACCACCATCGCCTTCAGCATTCAGAACTCCGCCGACATCGCCAGCCCGTCGGGCGGCTGCATCACGCAGCTCTCCCCATGGCGCGTCCAAGGCAAGCCGTTCAGTGTCTCCGAATACAACATCCCCGCGCCGAACGACCACTCCGCCGATTTGTTCCTCCTGTACAGTATCATCGCCTCCATCCAAGACTGGGATGCCTTCTTCAGCTACACCTATTTCGATTTCGGGCGTGATTATTCCAAACCATACATCCGCAGCTATTTCCAATTAGCGCATCGTGACTCCATGCTCGTTCACATGCCATTCGCCTCCATCCTCTACCGCAACCGCCTGATGCCGACAGCAGCCAAGCAGACCGTCGTCGGCATTCCGCGCAGCCAAATCGCCTCGCTCACCAGCCACCACAAAGGCCCGGTGGCCCTTCTGTCGCAGTTAGGCGGCGAAGCCATCGCCGCCGTCTCGCAGCGTATCGTCAACCGCATCGTCGATGACATCGACAAGCCTGCTCTCGTGGAAGGCGACGGCAAGGCCATAAAGGACGACAAAGGAGTCGCTTGCAGCGAAGATGGCTCCTATCGGATCTTCCCTAAAGATCCAGATGGCGCATGGGCCACGCTGAACCTTCCATCCGCGCGACTCGTCGCAGGCCATGTCGCAGGCCGTTCATTCACCGTCGGCGATGTCCGCATCGACATCGCCAACCGCCCATGGCCCAAAGACTTGCCGGCCTTCTCCTGCATCAGCATGATCGCTTTGGACGAGAAGCCCATAGCGGATAGCCGCCGCATCCTGCTGGCCGCATCCGCCCGCTCGGAAAATACGAATTTCAAATGGAATGAAAAGCGTACGACGGTCGCCGGCAAAGGCCGTGACCGCTGGGCCGAAGCACCTGTCGTCTCCGAAATCGTTCCAGTGACCATCGCCCTGCCCTTCGACGGCGATGTGAAATTAACCGTTCTGAACGGCGACGGCACAGCCGCCGCCTCCCGTTCCGTCAACGCGAAAAACATTGCCATCACCACCGATGACAACAGCCTTTGGTTCTTGATTGAAAGGTAATAACAAAAACACGACTATGACTTCACGACACTTTTTCATGTTGTCCATAACGCTCATGTTGACTGCAACTCATGCTCAGACGCTTCCGTTTGACAAGATCGACGCTTTCAAGAAGGACTGCTGGTCGCAATACCTTAAGAAAATAACGGAAGATCCTCAGCGCCAAAAGGAAATGGCCGAATCCGCCATCCCATATAAGGATTCCGTCATGAAATTCGCTCTTTACCAAATCGGCGACGAACCGGAAGGCGGATATCCGCTGTACATCGCTCTCCACGGCGGTGGCGGCACAGCACCTGAAGTCAACGACAGCCAGTGGGAACACATGAAAATCTACTACAAAAGTTCCGTGAAATGCGGCATTTATGTTGCGACACGCGGTGTCACGAACACATGGAATCTGCATTGCGTCGCCAACTCCTATCCGCTCTACGATCGCCTGATCGAAAACTGCATCGCCTTCAAGCATGTCAACCCCAACCGCGTCTATGTGCTCGGCTATTCCGCCGGCGGCGATGGCGTCTATCAAATCGCCTCCCGCATGAGCGACCGCTTTGCCGCCGCCAACATGTCCGCCGGCCATCCCAACGGCATCAGCGTCAACAACTTGGCGAATCTTCCGTTCCTTATCCAGCTTGGTGCCAACGACGGTGCATACAATCGCAACAAGCAAGCCGTCGAATATACGCAACGGCTTGACGCGATGGCCAACCTCCATCCGGGGCTCTTCCCGCATAGGCTTCATCTCCATGCGGATAGAAGCCACGGCTTCCACGACAACATTCCCGACATCGTCCCGCAAACGATCATCGTCGATTACAACGGCTGGCTGGCGGAAAAGGAACGCCTGCCGCGCGAATCGATCGATCCGAACGCTATCCGTTGGCTGGATCGTTACACCCGCAATCCAATCCCGCAACATGTCTTCTGGGATTTGAGCAACATTGCCGACAGCCGTGTCGCCGATGGAAAGGAAGACGCGAAAACCTACGCGCAATTCTACTGGCTGGAATACAGCGGTGAAAAATGGGAAGAATCTGGAACAAAGGTCATTGAAGCGCTTTACAACAAAATGCATAACAGCGTGACACTTCGCCATCCCGCCAACACGATGCGCATCCTGCTCAATCGCGACATGCTGGATTTGGCCAAACCAATCCATCTCATCATCGACGATTCATTCCAACGGGACATCGCTGTCACGCCGAACGAAACGACCATCCGCTCCACACTTGAAACGCGTGGCGATCCCGCGTTCATGTTCGAGGCGGAAATCAACATCCGCAAAACGAATGACACATATGATGTCGCGCCGACTGTGCCAACAGTCGAAAAAAACTAATCACTAACCACAAATATCATTAATCATTAATCAT
>JAFZIJ010000171.1 GCA_017554445.1 Victivallales bacterium | reverse complement strand
GTCATGGCGTGCGCACATCGCCGCGAGATTGCCTTGCTTGATGAGCGCCATCGTCTCCGCATCTGTTTCACGCGCATCGTCATACGACGGATAGTGCGACATGTCCGAACTGGCGAAAATCAAAATCTTTCGATTGCCCATGCAGGCCTGCAGCGCATCGACGAAATCGCGGCTGAACGTCGGCACGACTTCGCCGAACATGACGGGAAGGATCTTGCAGTTCGGCTTAAGCATCTGGATGAACGGAAGATGGATTTCCACCGTGTGGTCCTTCGCATGGACGCCGTCGTGGAAAATGATGGACGGCAGGCGTTTGTGCATGGCTTGCGCAAGTTCGACATCGACGGCGATTTTGCCGAGCGGCGTCTCGAAATATTCATGGTCGTCCAACACGGCGACGATGTCCGGAGCGTTGCGGCCGAAATCATGGCCGATGATGACGACTGTATCGAAGTCAATCTGCCCCAAGAGCTTATAAGCTGGCGCAGCCACATGGGCGGAATAGACGTATCCCGCATGTGGCGCCATGACGGCGAAGATTTCGCCGTCGATTTTGACGTCTGGCGCTTCGTCCAGATAGGTCTGGACGGTCTTGCGCAGGATGTTCGGATCTTTTGGATAGAATGATCCCGCGACGGCGGGGCGGCGTGTGGTTTTATCGTGGTCGAACATGGCTTATGATGATTTCCTTGTTGAGTTGAAGTCCACAGAATACACTGAATAAACTGAAAGCCTCACCGCCGTCGCCTTGCCTGCCAACGTGTCTGTATTCACCTTTAGCTTTCAGCTTTAAGCTATTAGCTCCGCGAATGCGGCTGGGCTCCGGCGGCTCGGCGGTTTATGAAAAAAACTGAATTTTAGTTTGTGAACAACATTTGTTTTTGGTCGTCAATGGAGTCGTTTTCGTTTGAATTCCAGCAGGCTGGAGGCGCGCAGGAGGCGTTCTTTCATTTTCACTTCTTCCGGATCTTCGCCTGGCGGCGTGACAGGCGTTTCGGGCGGAAGTTGACGGACGGTAACCGTCGGAATCTCATATCGTCCTTCCAATAGGGCGGTTATGCAGGATTCCGTGCAACGGACGGCGGCGTCCGAGAAGAGCAGAAGCTCCTCCAAATCCGGCGTACTGACGATGCCGGGCGGGAAGGGCGGCACGCAGGACGGGCAGCCGCCTTTGCAATGACAGTCATGAATGATATCGCGGCAGAGTTTGAGCGCTTCCGCCAGCCGTTCGCAGATTTTCTCCGCATAGCCGACGCCGCCTTCGTGAGTGTCGAAAAGGAATAGGGCGCTCGTCCAACGTTGCGCTTCATCCGTCGCGAGCGAAATATCGGTATCGACGTCTTGTTCGTCCGCCATGCAAAGCGATGGCGCGACGCGTCTTAGGATGTATCCAAGACCATAGAGCGCGGCGCCGAGCCACCGTTTGTCATGTTTGTCCATGAGCGCGATCCAGTCTTTCGGCGGACGAAGCGTCAGCCCCGTCGTGTCGTATTCAAACGGCGGCAACGTGATGGGGCCGTAGCCGATATTCTCATACGTCCGTTCACGGATTTTCTTGTAGAGCTTCGGCTGTTTGTTGACGTGGATGGCGCCGAATTTCAGTTCGGCATTCGGAAATTCGCATTCCTCATAGACTTCCGTCAATTCGACGCGATTCTCCCATGACGCTTCCGTGAAATAATCGACATGGACTTTTTCGACGATGCAGAGCTTCTTGTCCAGATCGAGATCCATGGACATGTAGCGTTCGCCAAGATGTTGATAAATGGCGTCTTTATAGAGTGTTCCGCGTGCACCGATGGGATCGATCTCACCGATGACGACGTCGTCGCAGACAATCTGGATATTATAGTCGGTCATGCCGCGCAGATTGACGCCACGCGACGGATAATCGGTCAGACCGTAGCGGTAGCCGCCGCTCCATGGCTTCAGCGTGCCTTGTTCGATGAGCAATTTTATGGCCATCTGCGCGGCGGGAGACTGCCACGTTGGTTCATCCGTGCTGACCGGATATTCCTGCGCGGAGCAGGGGATGTGCTGCAGGACGATGTACGGATTGTCTGCGTTGAGCCACGCCAATTCGACGGGAGCCTGTGTGATAAAGTCCGTGTGGTTAACGAGATACTGATCAATCGGCGTGTCTTTTGCGACATAGACGATGACGGCGCCGTCGCCTTTTCGTCCGACACGGCCCGCCTGTTGCCAGAAGGAGGCCATGGTGCCCGGATGGCCGGAAAGGATACAGAGATCGAGATTGCCGATATCGATGCCGAGTTCCAAGGCATTCGTCGTGATGATCGTGTTGATGACGCCGTTGAAGAGATCGTGTTCGAGCTTGCGGCGCTCGGATGGGAGGAGGCCGCCGCGATACGGTTTGACACGATCCGCCAGCGACGCGTATTTGCCGTCCGTCACGGAGCGATAGAGCCGTTCGACCTCCTGCCGTCCACGGCAGAAGCAGATCGTGCGGATGCCAAGCTCCGTCGCTTTGCGGATGAGCGGGATGG
The DNA here is from genome assembly GCA_017554445.1 of Victivallales bacterium. Classification (GTDB taxonomy): domain Bacteria; phylum Verrucomicrobiota; class Lentisphaeria; order Oligosphaerales; family Oligosphaeraceae; genus UBA1407. The sequence goes on along the minus strand of JAFZIJ010000171.1, from coordinate 34,337 downwards.
AAACGGATGCGGGGCCTTTGCGGTAGTTCGCGCCGTCTTCCGCCGTGAAAAGCGGAGGATTGACGCAGAACAATTTGCGTTCGGGGCGCGGCGCTCCGTCCTTTTGAATAATGTGGAAGTCACGTCCGAACAACGCTTTCATGTGTTCGGCGGGATTGCCGACCGTTGCGGAACAGGCGATAAACGTCGGTTTCACGTCATAAAGTGCGCAGACACGAAGCAGACGGCGGAAGACGTTGGCGACGTGCGAGCCGAAACTGCCGCGGTAGCTGTGCACTTCATCGATGACGATGTAGCGGAGGCGTGACAGAAACGCCTTCCAAAGCCGTTGATGGTTGGGCAGGAAGCCCGCGTGAAGCATGTCCGGATTCGTGATGACGAAATCCGCGTTCTTTTGGAGAATTTTCCGCTGGTCTGGCGGCGTATCGCCGTCGAACGTGCCGAATTTCCGTTCGGCATCGACCGCCTGAAGGAGTTTTCCAAGCGTTCCTTCCTGATCGCGGGAGAGCGCTTTGGTTGGATACAGGAGGAGGGTGCTGAACGGTGTCGTGGCGTTGGCGTATTCATTCAGAATCGGCAGGAGGAAGGAAAGTGTCTTGCCGGAGGCCGTGCGGGAGACGAGCCCCGTGTCAATGTCGTGTGAAATCGACTCGAAGGCCTCCGCCTGATGGGAATAAAGCCGCGTTAGCTTTTGGTCCGTAAGGACTTTCAGCAGTTTTGGATTCAGCGTGTTTGGCAACGGCGCGAAATCGCCATCCTCCGGAGGCAGGACGATTTCCGCCGTGATGTTGCGAGCGAATGTGTTTTTCAGATAATCGATGAGATTCTTCATGAGTTAACCCGTATGGGTTGAAGATATGAAAAGACGTGGCATGTTATGAGGATGACGGTGGATTCGCGAAGGAAAGCTGTCATGCCATGTCCATAAAATAATGCCTTGCGGAATGGTTGCCATGTTGGAATGGAAGAAAATCAGACGTTTTATATATAAGGTAATAGGAAAGACGCGCCGCCGGCTGCGAAAAGCCTTTCGTCCGCGGCGTTTCTGGCGTCTGCGGGCGGCCCATCTGCGACTGGGGCGACGTGGCGAGAATATTGCATGTCGCACATTGGAAGAACTTGGCATCGATGTGCTGGAGCGGAATGTCCGCAATCGTCATGGTGAAATTGACATCATTGCGCGGGATGGAATGACGCTTTGCTTTATTGAAGTCAAGACACGGCATAAAAATGCATTCAGCCGTCCTGCGGATGCTGTCGATGAAATGCGTCGCCATCGGCTTTCCCGTGCGGCAGGGCTGTATATGAGATGCCTTGGTGATCGTGTGCAAGTGAAGTATCGATTTGATATTATGGAAATTGTCTATGACAAGAAGCGTCTGCGGAATGTTCACTACATGCGGAATGCCTTCCGCGACCGCCGATTGATGCGGCATGAAGTGAATAGATAGAAAAAACACTTGCGAACATAGAAGATTGCATTTTTTCCATGAAAAATGATATTTTTTATTTGCATTCATGGAAAATCACATTATAGTATTAATCTTTTAAATTGGAAAGTGGCATTTCCTGCCTGAAAAGGCGGGAGGTTTCTCTGTCCATTCAAACAAGAAAAAAGGAAACCAACAACGGAGTCCCATGAACAATCCAGCCCCATTCAATCTTCCCGAAATCGGCAAGAGGCTGCGGACCATCCGTGCGTATCAGCGCAAGACGCAGTCAGCCATGGCCAAGGAACTCGGCATCAGCCTGTCCCATTACTCCAAGCTGGAGATCGGCATCGGAGGCATGAGCCGCGGCTTGGCGTTCGCCCTGTGCCGCCAGTTTGAAGTTCCGGAGCAGTGGCTGTTGTACGGCGAAGGCGAACAGCCGGATCTCGCCGCGATGACGGCGAAGAACACGTCGAAGCCTGCCGCTCCTGTTGTCGTCCCCCAGCCCATCTCGGAAGATATCATCGCGAAGATTGTCGATATCATTGAACAGGAGGACATCAAGCCATTGGCGAACCAGATCGCCACGGCCATGGGCATCTCCCGTTCGCGCGCCATCGCCATGCTGGTGAAGGAAAAACTGCGCAACGAAGACGAGAAGACTCAGAACTGAGCGAATCGCATTGACGCAGGCAAAAAATGCCTGAAAAATGGTTTCCGCTTCTTGCTTTTTGGTAAAGGCGCGGTATGTTAATAGGCGTTGAGTGAATCAACGCCTTTGTCACGGAGAGGTGACAGAGTGGTCGATTGTGCAGCACTGGAAATGCTGTTTACCCGCAAGGTAACCAGGGTTCGAATCCCTGCCTCTCCGCCATTTATAAAAATGAAAGCTCCGAAGAACCAATCTTCGGGGCTTTTTTGTGTTTATTTTTCTGGAGATTCTGGCAAACTAGAAGCCTAGAATGCTACTAGAAGCCTAGAATGCTAATACTTCTAGCATTCTAGGCAATTTTTTTGCCACAGTAAAAGAAAAATATCCAGATACTTTGCCATTTTATCTCTTAAGGCTATAGTCAAAGCAAAACATGTTTCACTATCCATGAGAGATTCCAATGAAAGTCCAAATTACTGCATTTCTTTGTCTTTCTCTGATTTCGGCCAATGCGCATGAGGCGTATATCCAAGTAAATAATGGCGTTCCGCAGATTTGTCTGGACGGGCAGCCTGTGCGGCCGCGTTGGACATACAATCGTACGCAGCAAGGGATTTTCGGCGACCGCAACAAGGCTCCGCATGCGAGCAGTTATCTGATGAACGAGCCTGTCCGCAGGCAGTTTCTCTTTACTGCTGAACAAGATACGAATGCGGATGTGACGGTTCATTTCAAACTCTATGAATACAATATCTCCAAGCCTGTTCTGAACTGGTGGATCGATGATTTCGCGTTTGAAGATTTGACGGATGGACACGTTCTTATTCCCAAAGAAACGTTCGATGACGAAAAGAACAATACTTTTTCTTTCTTTCCGAAAGACGCTCCGGACTATCAAGTGGGACGCGTGGCGAACGGCGGTCGCGACGACTCTCCATCGTTGAAAATCACGTGGCGGAATATCAAGGCGATGGAAAACGAAGGGCTGCCATACCATACCTACACGATACCACGCCCCATGCAGTTGAAGGCTGGTCATGATTATCGTATCTCCTTCTGGTCCAACGCGGATGCGACGGCACGGCTGGACATCTGCGTCAGAGCCTTGCCGGATTATCGCATTTGCCTGGTCGATAAATACGATGTCATGCAGGAGACGCTGCTGTTGGCGAAAGACGCGGGAATCGATTTCGTCACGACGATGATCGAATGCCCATGGCCGCGGCAAGGCGAGGCGGCGGATTGGATTGTGTGCGATACGACGTTGGATCATATTCTGGCCGTGATGCCGAACGCGAAAATCGTGCCGCGTTTCAAAGTTCTGGCTCCTGAATGGTGGCGAAAAGAGCATCCCGACGACATGTTCGGCGCTGATCCTAAGGCGAATTTCAAATACCACCATGCGGTCGAAAGCTTCTGTTCGCCGTTGTGGCGTCGTGAAGCGAAAGAGCGCATCCGTGCGTTGATCGCGCATGTTGAAGAAAAGTACGGCGCCAACATCGTAGGCTACCATCCATGTCCGAGCCATGAAGAGGAATGGTTCTGGCCAGGAGCGATTGGACTGCCGGATCGCGCTGGCTATGGGCCGCGCGAAGTGGCAGCCTGGCGGCAATGGCTGAAGCGGAAGTATGGTACTGACAATGCGTTGCAAACGGCTTGGGCGCAAGCGACGGTTACATTGGAAACAGCGGAAGTTCCTCCGCCGAAACGTTATGCGGAATGCGACGCGGACGGCCTTTTCCTATCCACAACGACCAGCCGTGATATCATCGACCACAATGAATTTTTGAGCGATATGATGTCGGACGTGCTGTTGGAATTCGTGCATACGGTTCGTGAAATGTGCGGCAAAAAACGCTTGGTTTTAGCATTTTACGGTTATTGCCTGGAGACCGCGCCGTCGTATCATCAGCCGGGAGTAGGGCATGATTGTCTGAAAAAAGTGCTTGCGTCGCCGGATGTCGATATCCTGTGCAGTCCGATCTCCTATTGGGAGCGGCTGGAAGGCGGTGTCGGGCCTGTGATGAGCACGGTTGAAAGCGCCGCCAAGGCGGGAAAACTGTGGTTCATGGAAGATGATTCACGGACGCATTTGGCGATTTCCGGAACGATGGGCGGCTTGCCCGGAGATGCCTTCATCAAGACGCGTTGGGGGGCGCAACATGTTCTCTTGAGGAATCTTGGAGAGCAATTGGTGCGAAACATGGGCTCTTGGTGGATGGATTTGGGCTCGTTGCGGTGGTTTGAAGATCCTGCGCTTTGGGAGATGATGCGGTCCATCGAACGCGCAGACCATATCAAATTGACGCAACCCACGCCGTTCCGTCCGGCTGTGGCGGCTTTCTGTGACGAACGCGCATACAATTATTCCACGGCGGCGGTCTTTGTTCCCGCCGACAAGACGACCGGCCAGGCGGAGCATTTCATCCGTCATCCCGCGCCGATGCATGCGCCGATCATGAGCGTTTCGCGAATGACGCTTGGCCATTTGGGCGCTAGTTTCGGCCACTATCTGTTGACCGATCTATTGGAGCAGGACATGCCGGAAGTGAAATTGGCCATCTACATGAATCCATGGGTGTTGACCGCCAAGGAACGCAATTTGCTCAAACAACGCAGTGCCAATCGTTTTGCGCTATGGTGCTTCGCGCCTGGTTACGTGGATCCTGTCGCAGGTTTCAATACCGCTCAGATTCAAGAACTTACAGGATTCCACGTCACGCCTGTCCATGAGATATATCAGCAGGTGAAAAGCACGACTGAAGGCAAAGCCGCCGGCCTGCCGAATGAATGGGCCGTCGATGGCGCTGTCTCGATGGTGATGGCGGTCACAGAACAGCCGAACGATCTCGTGCTGGCGCGCTGGCCCGATGGCAAGGCGGCCATTGTCCAACGCGGCAACGCCATCTACAACGCGACCACGTCGCTGTCGTGGGAATTGCTGCGCCATGCCGCAAAAGCCGCTGGTGTGCATCTTTACACTGATCAGGAGTGCGTCTTCTACACGGACGACCATTTTGCCGTCTTGCATGGAATCCGTGAGGAAACGGTCACCGTCACATTGCCTGCCAAAGCCAACGGAATCTATGACGCGACGAATATGCTGCTAATCGCGGAACATACCGACAAAGTGGTCATTCCGCTGAAATTCGGCGAGACGCGCATTCTGTATTGGAAATAACCGCCTGCGGCGGTGCTTATTGGCCTATGGCTGATGGCTTATGGCCTATGGCCTATGGCTTATGGATAATACTTTAAGCTTTAAGCCTAAAGCGTTTAGCTCCGCGAATGCGGCTTGGTTACGGCGGTAGTACAAATAGCCTTGCCGCCGAAGGCGGTGCTTATGGCTGATGGCCAATGGCTTATGGATAGTATTTAAGCTTTAAGCCTAAAGCGTTAAGAATAGAAGGCTCTGCAGGTATTCATGTTACTCTGGCAATAAAAAACAGGCTTCCGCTTTTTTACAGCGGAAGCCTGTTGGACGAATTCAAAATGCAAGAACGATTACTTGCGGGAATGCTTGCGGCGGCGGGCGGCGATGCTGGTGGCAGCCAAACCAATCAAGCAGGAGGTCAACACGCCAGGAAGCGGCTGGCCGGACGGCGGCGGGGTATTCGACGCCACATAACCAATAACAAATTCATGGCCGACACCATCAACTGTGCCGAAATTGAAACGTCCATTTTCTACTTGGTCCACTGTATTTAACTGGCGTGATTGCAACGGATCATCGACGTAATTATAACTGTCAACAGTTTGATCATAACCATTGGGTGTCATGACGATGAAAATCTCGGCGTCCTTGGTAAACGTATCAAGCAAATAGCCGGTCGTTGTCTGAGAATAGCTGCCATCAGCACTGTAGTAGGTTACTTTCGTTGTCTCTCCAGTACCCCAAACGATGTCAGTTTCCGGGTCAACGCTGGATTTGTATATTCCATATCCATCTAAATATCCATCTGAATGTCCATTTAAAGATCCATCTAAAAGGAGATTTCCATTTGCACCTTTATCTACGACTACATATCCATAATGATTGGCCTCCATGTTAAAACCTGCCCCATAGTTTTCATCCCCAAGATTCGGAATTTGGCTTCCCTCACCTTGGTCAAAATTGCCTACATAATTGGTCAAATAAACTGTGTCGCCAGCTTTAACCTTCAAGGTGATAATGTCTTCTACGCCCATACCGGGTTTCCACGCTGGTGCCCCCCATGTCCCACCTACACGCTGCATAGTACGGTAGGTAACGTAATCGTTGTAGAGCTGGATTTCCGTGCTTTGTGCAAAAAGACTGATTCCTGCCAGAAGTACCAGTACCATTACCAACAGTTTTTTGCTTTTCATCTTTTGCATTCCTTTCTTTGAGTTTTTATTTGGATTGCTAAACTTTTTTTATCTTCGCGCGCGTTATACCAATTCTTTTTCCAAGAGACAAGTGCTTTTTTAGAAAAAATGAGATTTTTTTCAAAAAAAGGCGTTTTTTTTGAAAAAAACACAACTTTTTCCTTTTTTTGTCTAATCACAGCGGGATGATGCTCATCATGGCGCCGCGCTTTTGGGGCGCCTTCGGATCGGTCACCATCGTATAGATAATGTACAGGTGATGGTTCCATTCGTAGGCGCAAGGATAGCTCCATTGCGGATGGAGATCCAGTTTGGCGTCATAGCCATCCCGTAGGAGCCATCCTCTATTGAAAATCAACGAGCCTGCGTCGCTGAAATACAATGCGAGACGCGAACGGCGCCCAGTGGCATCGTCGCTACGGATAATGTTTCCAATCAAATAGTTACGACCATCGGAGAGCGTGCCGGAATAGATTTTGGAATTACTGAAGAAAATGTCGTGCTCAATCGGTCCAGACCATGTCTCGCCATAATCGTGGGAATGATAGAGAATTGGAATCTGGCGGTTGTCGTTGCGACAGAAAATGGTGATGTCACGGCCTTTGACGATTGCGGAAAGCTCTGGATGGACGTAGGATGATCCGTCTGGCAGCAAACCGTTGGCTTGGATCTTGACGATTCGCCATGGGCCTTCGGCGGAGCCTGAATCGGAGATCATGACGGCGGGTGTCACGGGAAATTCGTCCAGTTTGGCGAGACGTCCAGGCAACAGAAGTTTTCCGTTGTCCAGATGGTAAGCGTTCGTATTGAGCTTGAAAGGAATCGGTTCCGAGCGGACGAACGTAAACTTTCCTGTCGCTTCGTCATAACGATAGGTTTCAAGGCTGTGGATATGGTCCGCCGACACCATCGTGTTCATCAGCAGATACAATGTGTCGTTGGCGATGGCATAGACGGGCGGGCAATAGAGGAGTTTGCCGGATGGATCTGCGCCGAGCGTTTCCACGGCGCTCCAGCTTTTGCCGCCGTCTTTTGAAAAACAGCCGCGAATCGGCGTGAAGTCGCGCAATTCATTGACGCGGCAGTTGTACCAAGAACAGAAAATAATGCCATGAAAGGCGACGACCGCCGCTTCATGGAGAAAGCTGAATTCGCCGTCAGGCTTCCATAGCGGAAATGTCTCCACATTGGGAATCATCGGCAGGTTATCGATGTCCAAATTACCGACAATGCTTTCAAAAGGAAGGATTTCCGACAGATTGACGTTCGCGGGATTGGTGTATTTGAGTTTCATTGTGAAAAGAATATAAGGCTTGAGGTATTTAGTTGAATTAGAAATAAAATATCTTCATTATTATGAATTATCAACGATTTGCAAATCAGTACCACTGATTCCGAAGCATTCCGGTATATTATCATCCAGAAACACTCGTAAGCATTTCTCCAAATTCGGTACCATATTGTTCTTTTTCAACTCATCCAAAGTCATCCAAGTCAACTTTGTGTTTTCTGAAGTTGTGATTTCTCCTGTAAATGTATTCGTTTTCAAGAGAACAATCAAACAACGTGATTGATTTTTAGGATTATACCATTCGATATAGCCACAATTTTTGAGTTTTGAGATAATAAGGCCTGTTTCCTTTTTTATAGCATGTTTAGTTGAAGTTATAATACTTTCTCCTGATTCAACTTTACCTCCTGGAAAAATTATTAATTCATGTTTTAAATTTGATTGATATTGTACTAATACCTTTCCGTCTGGAGCTGTTATCATGCACATGCTATAAAGATGGAAAATAGGCTGTTGTTCTGTTTTTTCTAAATCTCGTTCCAGAAGTGATAAAAATGAGTTAGGAAGATTATCTAGTGAATAGATTGAATTCTCAATATCATCATAATTAATGTCCCAACAAACGGTTATGTATTTACAGTCTTTGGCATTTGACAGAAGATGCCTATGTCGCAGATTTTCTTCAGCGCTTATACTTTTTATGGATCGTTTGCTTTCAATAACATATGTTCTTGATTTTATAAAGACTACAACATCATTCTCCATGACCGTTTTTTGAGGTTCATTCGAAAGATAAGTCTTTACATTGCGATATAAATAATAATCACAATTATTATGATTGGTGGAGAATTTATTCAGAGCTATATCCAAATAATGGGCTGTGACATGCTCAGCCCAGTATCCACCAGATAAGACATAACTACCAAGATGTGTAAATTGAATATGGTAAAAATCAACAAGTTGTTCTTTATTGATTTTTGGGCCTAATGGGAAATTGTCAAATGCATCATTTGATGCATCCATTATAACAGTAATAGGAATTAAATTCCCATTTGTATCTCCTTGTTGAGAACACGAAACAACATGAGGATTATCAATCAAATATTGTTTGGTAACTTTAGCGAAAGAACTGACTAACTCCGCATTCTTTAATCTATGTATAAATGAGTATATTATTCTTCGATCATTATCATTGAATGCTTCATAATTAAATAAAAAATCATTTCCAGATTTTTTATTCCAAAATGTATTGATGAGAAATTTTCTTGTGTCATTAGGTTGATTATTCAACCAGTTAATTATCTTTGAGATTTTTGAATCAACAGCATAATCAAAATTTGGTTTTAGCTTAATGCCTATAGAAGAATAGAAATCTTTTAATAATGCATCATTATTCTTTTTATCATTTTCATTTTCTTCTATCATAATTTTTAGGGTTGCTACTTATCGTTTGTTGGATTTGTGATATACCCGATGGCCAATTTTATTTAGCCATCGGGTTTGATTAGATAATACGCTCAGAACGTTGAACGATCAACGAACGGCTTTTCGAGGCCGTCTTTCATGAGGGTCTTCAACATGACGAAGGGGGGCTTCATCAGCTGATCGAAGGTGAACGTCAATTTCGGCGTCTTAGGATTGTCGTAGGAGACGCTGCATTCCAACGTCAGTGCGAGACAGCCGGAGCACATCGTCGCCATCGTGTTGATATTCAACGTTGTAGAAGGTTTTGGAACACCAGCTGGAGCGGTACGCAAGGCGGCTTCGTAGAAGGCGGTGTTGACTTTCTGAACGCAATCCAATCCACGCTCCACGTGGGCCGGATAGTTCAAGGCGGACGGTGCAATCAACGATGCCTGATATTCGCAGGAATGGCCGTTCAACAGCAAATCGACGCGCCAGCGGGCGCAGAGTTTCAGCAGGCCTTTCGCTTCTTCTGAACGGATGTCGCCAGGCGTCGCATCGTGCATGATGTTGACGCCATCGGCGTTCGGATATCCGCCGGGGAAGGAGACGCGGTCGATCGGCAGGGGAAAATACTCCTTGCTGCCGCGCCAACCAATCAACGAACCATCCTTCCACGTGCCTTGTGAGGCGGCGCGGAATTGTTCATACGGGACGTTGCGGAGGTGGTCGGGAGAAATGGCGCGCCCATCCATATTGACGCAGGGGACGACGATAAGTCTGTATTTTGGAACAAGTTCCAGCAGTTCGGCATCATAGTTTCCACGAAAATCCTTTCCCGTTTCGAGCATCTGGATGAGATTGACGGCGGCGGCGACGCTTTCGGCCTCCGCGCCATGGATACCCGCGCAGAAGAGAATCGTCTGGATGTCCGGCTTGTCGCCGACGTATGATTTATAAGTAGTAGAAGAGGAACCGGCGGACCAGTTGGTCTGCGGCGGCGCTTCCGTGAATTCGCCGTAAAAGACGGCATAGACGGGATATCCGCCAGGCGTCGTGGCGATAATTTCCGAACGGCCACGCTTCACGTTTTTGCAGACATTGATGATTTCGTCCGGACGGACTTTCCAGAAGTCTGGCCGTGGTTCTAAGTTGGGAATTTCAAATGGTTTGAATTTTTGCATGGTGGGTTCCTTTGGGAACTGGATATTCTGGATATTCTGGATATTCTGGATATTCTGGATATTCTGGATATTCTGGATATTCTGGATATTCTGGATATTCTGGATATTCTGAATATTCTGGATATTCTGGATTCATTTAGCCATAGGCCATAGGCCATAAGCCATAAGCCATAAGCCATAAGCCTAAAGCTGACAAGCTTTATTGAATGTCTATGCCAGCTTGCGGCTGGATGGTTTCATCAATGGAATAGGCGCCGATGAGTTTGCCGTTCTGCTCGATTGTGATCTGCGCTCCGATGGCTCCCGTGCGGTTGAAAAGAATCGTAACTTTCTTGCCTTCAAACGTTTCCATGATGACGCCATCCTGCGTGTCCGTTTGGAGCAATTGCGTTTTCACAGGCGATTCGACCGTCTGTTCGCATGCCGTCAACACATGCAGGAAGCGGTCGTCCGCATTTGCCTGCGCAGGAGAGACTTCCAGCCGCCAATTGCCGAAAAGCGGGTCTTTCCCCGTGCTTTCCTTCCGTTTGCGCATGGAGGCGAGATACTTTTCATCGATGTCCCAATTTTTGCCGCATGCCCAGAATTCCTTTCCGGGGCCGCCGACAAGATTGAACTGCGCATCTTTCGGCAACAGCGTCTCGCAGAAAAGACGGCCTTTGTTTTCATCGGCTCGAAGCAGTTTTCCGTTTATAAGTGGTTTATTCTGCGTGTGCAGGAGCCATTCCTTCTTATAAGACGGATCAGCGGCGCCGACGCGGTCATAGACGATGAAATAGTCTGGTTGCAGATGGATGAACTGCCGGACGGCTTCCGTGCATTTCTCGCCATAGGTCTGCGTCGCATCGCCTGCGGCGTAGCTGAAATGGTCGTTCGTCATGAAACCGCGAACTTTGCCGGCATATCCGCGCATGCCGCCGTGGCTCATTTTGCCTTCAGGGCCGTTGTAAGTCGTTCCCCAATAACCAGCAAACGGCTCGTTTGGCTTGTGGATGAGAATGCAGTTGTGGGCGACAGTCTGGGAGAAATAGTATTTCAGATTGTAGTCCGTCTGGAGGGCGCGCGTGCCCGTATCCAATGCGAGAAAGCCTTTTTTGTAGATGACGAAGTTGTTCTCGTCGTGATGCTTATGTTGAATGAGCCTTGCGCCTGCCGTGAACAGGCAGTAGGTGGAATCTGGCTTCCAGCCGGAGCGCATGATGAACTGGCCGAGACTTTCGAAATGGCGCGCCTTGACGGGGCAGTCCTCCAGTTGAGCCATATCGAACGGCACGACATCGTCAACGGACGTCAGCAGATAGGGAATCATAGGCCATGTGCCGTCGAGAATCTTGTTCGGGGCCAGACGGCGCAGGGCGGCGGACAGACGCGCGGCGGCTGGATCGGAATTACGGAAAAAGTGCATGTATTGCGTCATATGCGCATATAAGAGGCCTATTGGCAAGGCGTTATCGACATGGCGGTCGTCACCGAAGCCGTATTGTAGCGGATTGCCGCCTTCAAAATTCGGAATCCAATTCCAGTAGATCCAGTTTGGGAATAGGGCGAGTTGCGGCCATTGCGAGGCGATGTTTTCGCCAGTGGCGGAGAGCCATGTGTGCATGAAATTGAAGTGCGACCATGGATATTCGCCCATGGAATAGCCGCTGACGGCACTGGAGAGGCCGCCATCGTCTCCCGAACTGTCTGCGCGGAACTGTAATAGCTTCTGGTTCAAGTCGTAGCCTTGCTTGAGGAGCTTCTCCGCCAGTTCGTCGCAACAACCGTCTTTATAGGCGGCAAGACCTGCGAACCAGATGGAATTGGCTTCGCCGTAGAAGCCTGTATTGATGCCGCCAGTATCGAGACGGACGATGGTCGGTTTGCCGGGGCCGGGCTGGACTTCATCGATGTGTTCCAACAACGGGACAATGATGGCTTTACGCTGTTCGGGTGTCAGTCCGTCGTGGATCCAATCGTATGCGCAGATGGACAGAACGCGCGTTGTGGAATACCAGTTGACGGCACGGCGGTTCAGATAGGCCTTGTGATAGGCGTCAATGCTGACTTCCAGCATCTTACGTGCTTTTTCCAGATATTCCGGCTTGCCAGTCATCCGCCACGCGAAGGCGCATTTGGCGGCCTGCGGGCCCCATTCCTTCACGGAACCGATAGGCGTCGCCGCCGTGATTTTGATCGTGCCCGTGGCGGTTTTGATATCGCCATACTGGACGGCTTCGAAACCAGAGCAGACCGGATTGTCCGGATATGATTCGATTTCTTTCAGAAGTTTCTCGTAACACGCTTTTTCCGCGCCAAGAGCACGTGCTTTCACGGCAGGCCATGTGTCCACGTTGAAGAAAAGACGCGGATGATCTGGACGGATTTTCGACATCCAGGCGGCGTCCTCGGCGGCAATCGCCGTCGAGGCGACGGCTGTGCATAATAGGCAGGTAAGTGTTTTCATGGGAAATATTTAAGGTAAGGGACGAAAGGGACAGGTTCTGCTTTTTGTACTACTATAGTTCATTTTCTTGTTTTTTCACAAAGAATTTCAATCTGTCTTCCATCTGTTGCGCGAAGCGCTTTCAAACCGGCCGCAGCCAACAGACCATGGACTTCAAGCTTCCGCATGACGTTGTTTCCGCTTGCGCGAAGCGTGACGAACCGCCGAGCAGACGGAGGCCATTCCAATTCCTCCTTGATCAAAATCACGTATTGACAACAAACTCTTCAGAACGATGGCCGACGTCTGCGAGGCATTCTGTTTCTTCCGTGTGTTCAGTGGACTGAAATGAACATTCGTGTGCATTCGTGTGCATTCGTGGTTGAAATTCAATGATTTGGCTGCAGCCTGACCGCTCCAAGATCATTCAACTTGCAACTGCAAGTCCTTTGCTTCCAGACGATCTGTGTGCCATACGAAAAGCTTGAACGCATTACCGGAAGGCGGCAGGATGAACGGCAGGTCGCTGACGACGCATTGACCGTCATAATAGACATTCAGCACACCGTTTGTCAAGTCAAACGTGAAGTTGACAAAGTCGTTCGGACGGCGCGGCACGGCCTGATAGACCCAACCGCGGCCATATGGATCGGATGGTCCTGTGACCATCCAGCCGTAGCCCGGCCAGCCGCCGCCGATGGTCAGATTGCATGGTCCGAACGTCAGACGGAAACGCTCGCAGAGTTTGACATTCATGGAGAATCGGAGATTCTGCCCGATGGTTCGTTTCAGAACGATTTCCGCAGGCTTCTGGACATCGCCTTGCATGACCAATTGGCCGTCGTTGAAGGTGACATCCCGTTGCGTTATCCAGTCATCGGCATGGAAGCCGTTGATTTCAAATGGTTTGTTAAATGGTGGTACGGTTTGCGGGGCTGTTTCCCATGGTGTCGTGTGAAGCAACAGGATGCGGCAACTGAATGGCGGCAGTTTTTCCGAAAGAGATTTGTCCTGCAAATTGACGTTTTTCTCCAACAAAGCGTCTTTCGCATATAACGGATTGCCGTCAAACAGCTTGGACAGATTGACACTGTAGGATTTATCAACATTCGTCAGATTGCTGACGACGAGCATGGCCTTTTCTTTATTAAGGTATAGCGATGCAAGACAGCTTTCGGACTTGAAATCAATGGCCGTGTGCTTTTTCCAGAATGGATGGAATTCCGCTTCTGGACCACTGTATTCCTCCAATAATTTCACATCGAAATCAATCGGTTCCGTGTTGGGATTGATCATATATTCGCTGTTGAACAGCAACGAATAGCAGACGGCCGCCGCAATTCCATTGTAGTTGTGAATTTGCTTCCCCCAGTAAATGGCGCGCCAGCCCCACGGAAGGCCTGAATAACCAACCGTGAACATCGCCTGGCTCGGATTGTAGCCACGACGGTAGCGGGTGAGCTGTTCGCCTTCAAAGTACGCATCCGCAAAGCTTAACGTCATGGGATCGATGCCGCCGCCCGTATGGGCGACGATACAGAATGGACGGCCTGTATCGTTGAACAAGCCGCGCATCCGTTTGAGGAAACGCCGCGTGAGGATTGTTTTGCTGGGCGTGTCATCTTCCAACGTGACGGTGTAGGGGCGGCCGCAGCCATGGTGGAGCGGGTTGGAATCGAGCCAGTTGACGGTCAATCCGTCACTTACAATGCCGGAGATGCCTGTTTCCTTAATCAATTTGCGGTAGTTGTGAAGCTGCAAATCGCCTTCCGGGCCGCGTTTGCAAGTGGCGAAGCAGTCCTGCCCATTGAAATGATAGTACCGCCATTTCGGAAGCATCTCGAAATCCGTGCGATATGCCTGCATTTCCGGCGTGTCCTGCTGAAGCCCCTGACAGCAGTAGAGCGTCAACGCTTTTCCTTGATTTGCAAGCTCTTGGACATTTTGCTTCAATTCGTCTATTTTCGTCAAATCCGGATAGCCATGGAAACGGCTCCAGCCTTCCCACAACCATGTGTAGCGTGAACGGACAGGATGCGCGGGATAGGGCTTGCTGGGCGTCGGCAGCAGGAAGAAGCGGAATAGGGCGTTGCCTTCTTTCAGTTGGCCTGCGGCATCGACAAGATTCAAGACAAGCGAGTCTCCAAATTGATGTTTACGAATTTCGATATGATGCCGTAACTTATTGCCGCGGAACGGCGATTCGTCATAGGAAAAACACAATCCTTTCTCTTCATTGCCTACCCAGACAATGCCGCTATGGCCGCAGTATCCGCCACCTGTCAATTTGGCCGCGCTTTGGCACATCAAATCCGGAAGTATATACTTTGCAACACCTTCCGCCAATGGAAAGATCACTTGCAGTTGCGAAACTTTTTCTAAATCCTTTCCTGAAACAGCGCACTTGAAGTCCATGAAGCCATCGTAATCGACATGGTTTCTAGCTTCAAGCCGCAGATCACCGTCGGACGATTGTTTCCCAGAAACACGGGTTTGAATGCCGTCCAGACGGACATCAGCCGAACTTCCTGTAAAAGTATAAAACTTGCCGTCACGCACAAAGCTGACGGTTGGTTCTCCGCGGAACAGTGTTGAACCATCTTTCATGTATGTGACTTGTGCGGGCAGGGCGTTACCGTTGAATTGCAACGACTTGTCAAGAAGCGTAACGGTTTGTCCAGCAACGATTGGCTGCTTCCACGGGGCGGGGATTTTCTTGTCGATGTAGTCCGCTCCCGCATCTGTTCCAAGCCATTCCGGAACGTCAACTGGTTCGCATGAACGGGATGCTTCCGCTACAATATCGCCAGCTTCGTTTTTCACGACGATATGGGCTTCACGGAGTTTCTGATCCTTTGGATCGAAGTCCTGATAGATAAACGCCTTTCCATTTGCATGAAATTCCAACGGAACGACTTGCATTGGAAAATCCGTGACGTCCATCGTGGCGGTCAACGTGCCGTCAATTCCTTCCTTATGGATTTCCGCCGCGATGACGCCGGAGAGCGGTCCGTAATGGATGGTAGCCGTGCATGTTGGCTTAACTTCTTCTTGCGCAACAGGAACGGGTTTCTGTGGAAATTCCTCCACGGAACCTTTCTGACCTTCCGGCAGGAATTCGAATTCACCAAACGGCATGGGAACGTAGCCGCCGAAACCCGGCAGATGCCAACCGAGCATCTCCGGTGGGCGGAAGCGGAACAGATTCCCGTAGATGCGAAGCCCCGCCTTCGGTTTTAACCCGCAGGAACTGAACGGTATGCGCATGAAAACTTGCCATTCTTTATGCGGAATATTTGCCGCGACGGAATCGAATGCCGCCTCTTCAAGCGGAAATTCATTGTATGTCCGTTGACGCGCATTCCAGACATTGACGGTGAATTGATAATAGTCGTCCGCTTTGGCGACCTCCGTGCCCATTGCGCCTTGATAACCGCCCATGTTGATGATTTCACGCGTCTTAAGTTTCGGATTCGCAACGCCGAGCACGATTTGCACGGCATCGTCGTTGTTGGCCATCATTTCTTCACCTGGCATGCTAAAAGCTTCTGGATAGCCAACTTGCGTTTCAATGCATCGCGCCATCACATACAAATTGTCATGGTCGTAGCACAGACGAAACTCCGTCTGTTGCAGTGGAACGGCCGAACTGCCTTTCGGGAAAATCCGCCGTACGATGGCGGCATTCTGCCATGGCTTCTGTTCCACTCCATCGTTCAGCGATGGCGGAGTGTCTGTGAACGGAATGGAAACATGTGGCACGGCGGCATTTGCGGCAAGCATGGTCATGGTGGCGATAGTCAGAATATGTATGGTTCGCATAGGATGGTATTTTATATGGTATAAGCAACAGACATGCCATAATCTAACATCGTTGGAGGAAAGAACAAGAGCAGGAAAAAAACGATTGATAATCTTTCATAAAAAATCGATTGTGATTTGCATGGTTTGCTACCGCTTCTATATTATAGCAAAGTTTGAAGAAATATACGTAAAATATGTTGACAAAGACGGAAATATGGATAACGAATTATTTGGCGGAAAGCGGTTGAAGCTTGGTATCTGGGGACTTGGACGCGGTTCATCGTTCATTGATTCAGCCCGCGCGTTGGGCATTGACGTCGTGGCGGGCTGCGACATCAGCCCCGCCATGCGGACGAATTTCAAGAGAATCTGCCCGGAAGCGGACATCACGGAAAGCGAAGACGCCTTTTTGGCGATGAACATGGATGCCGTGTTGATCGCGACGTATTTTCCAGATCATGCGCGATGCACGTTGAAGGCGTTGGCGGCCGGCAAGCATGTCATGTGCGAGGTGACGAGTTTCCTGACACCCGCGGAAGGCGTGGAAGTCGTCGAAGCCGTTGAAAAATCCGGACTTGTGTATAATCTCGCGGAAAATTATCCGTTCACGAAAGCGAACATGTATCTCGCGAAGTTGTATAAGGAAGGCTTTTTCGGCGAACTGGAATACGCGGAATACGAATATGTCCATGGCGGGACGCATCCCTGTCTGAATACGCAAGATACGCTTCCCGGCAACCGCCTCCACCATTGGCGTGGCTGGATCAGCTACCATTATTATTGCACGCATTCGCTGGGGCCGGTAATGGTCATCACAGGCCTGCGGCCGGAAAAGGTCGTCGCGTTTCCGACGGATGTGCTGTACGAAGGCACCGTTCATGGGCAGGGCCGCAAGATCGACGGCGTCATGCCGAATTTGGGCGCCATGTGTCCGTCGTTGATCTACATGAGCAATGGCGGCATTATGCGCAATTTGATGGGCGGCACGTCTGCGGACAGCCACAACCAGCGGATTTTCGGAACGCGTGCAGCGGCGGAAACGTATCCCGAATTGAAGCTGAAGGTCGGCGCGCAAGGCAGTTTCCATGGTATCACCGTCAATCCAGACTGGCCGGATCTAGGAGCCGTCGCAGAACGCGCAGGCCATGGCGGCGGCGACTTCTGGGAATTGTATTATTTTGCACGGGAGATTCTTACAGGCGAGAAAGCGCCGTGGGACATCTATGCGGCGTCCGATGTGACGTTGGCCGGCATCCAAGCCTTGCGCAGCGCGGTCGCGGAAGGGCAGCCCATGGAGATTCCGGATTTCCGCAAGAAAGAAGTTCGCGACCGTTACCGCAACGACAACTGGATCCAGAAGCATGTCGATCCGGACCGCATCTTCCCCGATGACCAAGATTTGGCCATAACCAGCCATTTCTGCGAATATTACAGCGCGGCGCAACCGTTCATCATGCTCATGCGCTCCACGCTGGACGCCATGAAAGTCTTTGATGTGACGCGTCCTGCGGAACGCATCAACACGATCAATCTCGTGAAAGACTTGCGTGTCAAACTGCCGCAAGCCAAGGCGGCGTTTGACAAATTGCGTTCCATCTACGAAGCGTATCCGACGTCGCCCGGCGGCGTCGCCATCAAGGAGAAACTCATCCTCTGCGAAGCGGATCGTCTGGAAAACATGGACGCGTTCGACGCTTTCCTCAAGGACTTCCTGCTGAAACAGTGACGGAGACAGCATGCGCAAGTTGTTCACGCTCATAGAATTGCTGGTGGTCATCGCCATCATCGCCATCTTGGCGGCGATGCTTATGCCGACCTTGTTCAAAGCGCGCGGCAAGGCGACGGAGATCAGCTGCAAGTCGCTCATGAAGCAATACGGGCTGGCTTCCATGCTCTATACGTCCGACAATGACGGCTTTTTTCCAGATGTCCGCACATGCCTGCTGCCGGACAAAGGCTTCACAACCTATATCGAAGGCTATACGACACTTAGCGAAAAACTCGCCAGATGTCCGCAAGACGGTGGGACGGATTCACTGAACAGGACTGGTAAATTCTCTTACGACGGCAGGACCATCAAAGTCACCATCGGCGGAACGGTCAATTTGAGCGATTCAGCCAGCCCCATCACAGGCGGTACGGCGTCGTTCTGGCAGCATCAGTCCGCCGTCGTCAATCAGGAACCGAGCAAACGTGTGCAGTGGACGGATTACCAGAAGCCGGACGGCGGTGAAATCAATGGACCGATTATCAGCACATCCAAGGCCGGAAACCAGCCGAACAACCTTCAGAACTCGTTGAAAGAGTTTGCTTTCCGACATGACGGGAAGGTCAATGCCGCCTACGCGGACGGCCATGTAGGCCATGTGAAAATCCATTATGCGTTGACGAATGGCGGCCATGATCTGGCGGATGGTGTGCAGTGGTATTTCCCTGGCAATACGAAATATCCATTCGGTCCGCGGCAGGGCAATCCGCCGTATTCAGACAACTACGGGCTGTCGTATCAGTAGAGATAACAAAGACTTTTCTCCTATTGACTAGGCCGAGACGGCCTTGCTATCCCTTGTAATATATCCCGCCATTAATTGCGCTTGGCAGGAGAGCATATTACATTATATAATATAGGCGGAAGAGCGGGAAATGATCCGTTTTTCCATTGATATATTGATTGACATTTCGATATTGATAGCGGTCGGGCTGATCCGAACCTTGACAAGCGTCGTCATGTGCGGAGCTCAGTAGCACGGCAGTAATTTTATCAATACATTGATAATCAAATGAATATGCTGAATTACATGCTGGCGGCGGAGACTGGAGCCGCCGAACTGACGAAACTGACACTTGTGCAGGATCTTGCCGCCGTCATGCTGGCGGCCGGAATTGTTGCCGCCTTGTTCCATCTCCTGGGCTGGCCGAAAGTCATTGGATACATTGCCGCAGGAGCGCTGATGCGGATGAAATTCTTCAATAACTTGTTGATCAGCAACGAAGAAAGCATCAACGTTTTGGCCAATCTCGGCATCATCTTTCTCATGTTCAATCTTGGGCTGGAGCTGAACATCCGCAAACTTCGAAAGCTTGGTCGGACGGTCTTTCCTGCCGCCATTTATGATCTCGGCATGATGATTCTCATCGGTTATGTCGTTGGACGACAGTTTCTTGGGTGGGATACCATCCCAAGCCTTTTTCTCGGCGGCGTCATCTGCGACTCATCGACCACGCTTCTGGCCAAAAGTCTGGACGAAATGGGCTGTTCAAAGGAGAAATTCGCCTCCGTCATCTTTGGCACGACCATCAGCGAAGATGTGCTGACCATTGGCATCATGGCGATTCTGACAGGTCTCGGCATGACTGGCCGCTTCCAAGCCGGAGAATTGGCTAAACAATTGGGGCTGTTGGTCTTGTTCCTCACGGGCGTCTTCATTTTCGGACTTCTTCTGCTGCCGCCGTTCCTGAACAAAATGCTCAGCAAGCTGCAGGACGAAGAGACGCTGTTGATCATCATCATGGGCGTGACATTCGGTATTTCGCTGATCGCGGAGCGGATGAATTTCAGCCTGGCCCTCGGGGCGTTTCTCGTCGGAGCCATCATTTCGGAGTCAAAAGTCCGTAAACGTGTGAACAAGAACACCGTAGGCGTGCGATGCATGTTCAGTGCGATGTTCTTCGTGACGATCGGCCTCATGGTGAATCCCATCCAGATGTGGGAGCACAAATGGACGATTTTGCTGCTGACGGTCGTCGTCATCGTCGGCAAGAGTCTGAACAGTCTGGCTAGCTGCCTGCTGACAGGGCAGACGTTCCGTGACTCATTACAGGTTGGCGTCGGGCTCGCGCAGATTGGTGATTTTGCATATCTTGTTGCGCTGCTTGGAGTAAGACTGACGAATGCCGCAGAACCATTTCCTGCGATGTATCAAGTGGCCGTCGGCGTGTCCATCATAACGACATTGTTGAATCCGTTTATCTTACGCAAGACAGGCGTTTTCGCGGACTGGGTGTTCGGCCATTTCCCGCTTTCCATCCAGAACGGCATGAAAAACTACACGGCGTGGAGTAGCCGAACAGGACGTGAACTCGTGTCGGAGAACCACTTGCACCAATTCGGCTGGCATTTCATGCTGTTCGCACTGAACATGGTGCTGATTGCCGTCATTTTTCTGGTGGCGGATTATCTGAAAGGCGTGACCAGCCTGTGGGACAAACTTCCACCATGGATTCTGGAATACAAAGTCGCGGCGCTATGGATTGTCGGAAGTTTGTTGTCCATCCCGCTGTTCCTGAACGGTGCATGGCTTGGAACTCGTTTAGGACGAGACATTTCCGGTGCTTCCAGCCAGAATTTCGCGGAGACGCAGTGGGTTGTCAGCCTCCGCCGCATCATCCGCACGACGGTCCGTTTGATCACGTTAGGGCTTCTGCTTCTGGAATATACGTTCCTCAGCAGCCTGCTCGTGTTCAACTGGTACATGTTCATCGGAATGCTTGTCATTTTCATTCTCGCGTATTTCGTTTGGCATGACCAATTCAAGACATTGGCGACGGATGCGCAGGACACGCTGAATTCGCTGATGAACGGCGAAGACGACGGACGGGACGAAGTGGAAAGCGTCCTGCTGTTTTCAAATCACGAATTCCATCTGAAAGTCCCGAAGACATCCGGTAGCATCGGCATCCCGTTCAACCAGTTGCATTTGCGTAATCAGACGGGGGCCACGGTTTCGCGTATTGTCCGAAAGGACGGCGTGAAATTGAACAATCCGGGGGCGAACGCCTCCTTCCAGCCGGAAGACGATGTGTATTTTCTTGGTGATGAAACGGTTGAGAAAAAGACGAAGGAATTCCTCGCCAAGACGGAACGGCCTGTCTATGAGGAGTCGCTCACAAATCTGTTGCAATTGCATATCGAGGAGATCGAAGTCCCGGAAAAATCGCAGGTCTGCTTCAAGACATTGCGAGAATTGCGTTTGCGCAATCTGACCGGCGTGACGGTGGCGCGAATCGTACGTAAAGGCGTGGCACTGAAAGGATTGCCTGGCCCGGAAGACCGCTTCGAACCATATGACAAAGTCTCCGTCATGGGCACTGACGAACAAATCGCCTCTGTCAAAAAAGTCATCAAACTGACGCTTTCCTAAAAAAAATAAGAAAATAGAATATTTTTTTATTTTGCGCACTTGAAAAATTGGCAATGATGCGCGTATATTAAAATATTAGGAAATTGTCTCTTTGTTGATTCAAAATGACAATACGGGAGAACTAAACATGTCGTTCATTACCTTGGCGCGTGAATTTGGCTCTATTTCCGAGACGGAAGTCGTTCGTCTAAGCGAACTACTTGGGATGGAATGTATTGGCAAAGAGTTTGTTGAAAAACGTTTTGATGAAATCGGCATGCCTCGCGACTCGTTGCGGGAGTATGACGAAAAGAAGCCGGGCTTCTTCGCGCGGCTTTTCAGAGGCGAATCGGACCATTATCTCGAGACGCTTCGTAATATTTTGTTTTATGAAGTCCAGCAAGGTGACAAGCTGATCGTGGGCCGCGGAGCCAATTTTCTTTTTGCTGGCATCCCGAACTGCCTGCGCGTCAAGTTGGTAGCCTCCAAGGAGATACGTCTGAAGAATATTATGGAAACGGAAGGCTGTACGCTGGCGAAGGCGCAATCCATGATGGATAAGAGCGACCGCGACCGTGCTGGCTTCTGCATTTTCCATTACAACGAAGACTGGTATGCCGCGAACAGCTATGACGTGGTTGTCAAGACGGATACGATGACGATTGAGATTCTGGCTGCGTTCCTGCAATGCGCGATGGCGTCCATCATGACGCAGGAACGAAATGTTCAAGGTCAGAAGCTTTTGGACGACAAGATGTTAGTTAACCGGATCGTCTTCCGTCTCAAGGAACAGGAATGCCTGCCGCTGCGGTTTCTGGTTGTCGAATGCAACAACGGCAAGGTCGTTTTGAACGGTTTGGCCATGTCCGAAATCGTCTCCCAACGAGCGGCGGAAGTGGCGGCCAGTGTTGAAGGCGTCGTCTCCGTTCTCAACCAGTTGAAAATCATGACGCATCCGGTTCCGCGCCGCGTCGTGTAGATTCATTTTCCGCAATCATATATCATTAGGATATCTGTCACAATTTCAGATGGATATCCTTTTGATATTTTCTTCCAGAGATACATTCTTTTTATTCAAGGTGTTATTCATTTTTAATACATTTATATTCATATAATATTTTTGATAGAAATATTTGTATTTTTGAGATTGCTTGTTATCTTAAATATATATAATTCTTGTCAGATATCAAGCAGGAGGAATATATGATGACAGAAAAACAACGGGCACTATATCTACTGAAGCGGCTCTACCCTCTGGAGCTAACAGAAGTCATTGCATTCATGTCAAAGATTCTTGCGGACCGTCAAATGGACAGCAAGGTCGCCGATCTTTCATATTCATCAAAGGATATAAGTGAAAGAATACTAGAGAGAGTCGATAAGTTAAGAGAAGAATGTGCAAAATATCCGGTTGAAGATCTTGAAACCGCCCGTTATGCTGTCTTGTCAAAAAAATATCCACAATATTTTGAGTAAATCAATATGAAAATCTTGCTTGATACGAATGTCATCATGACTTATTTGACAGGCCGAGAAGACAAATATACAAACGAATCAAAAGTCATCATGACTAAATGCATACAGAAGAAACTGGATGGTTTTGTTGCTTTTCATTCGCTTTCCATTCTTTGGTATCTCTTGAGGCGATATCCTCTTGAACAGCGTTATTATTGGTTAAAGATAGTGTGCGAATCACTTACGATTGCATACACAGACAAAGATATGCTTCTGCAGGCAATAAACGAAAGGAAACTCAAAGACTTTGAGGATAATTTACAAGATTGCTGTGCTCATGCCGTCAAGGCTGATTACATTATCACGGCCAATATCAAAGATTTTAAAGATCGGAGCAATGTTCCCCCCATTGCTCCTGATGATTTTATCAGTTTGATTACTGAAAATAATATGAAAAAAACATCCTCGTCATTCGAAGTGCGCGAAAATGCATCTGCTCTTCCGTATGGAGCGCCTAGATTCAAGATTTATATCCAAGAAGATTTAGACAGGCATATCTGGATTGCTTTCAGTTCCGATGTCCCTGGTCTTTTTAAGGATGATAAATCCTATGATTCCTTGATTCAAACTGTGCTTGATTTCGCACCTTGTCTTTTGGAAAAACGCCATGAACAACTCAGAGACTATCATCTTGATTTTTTCAAACTGCCGGCATATAAGAAACTGCCTGCATAGCAGGCCGCCAGGCAGGCCAGAAGATTCGCCACGGCATAGTACTGCAACGCCAACGGCTTCAACCAGAAGGAGATGGCTAGACTCAGAAACAGACCGATGATTCCCCCGTAGAAAACACCAGCGGAATTTGTCCGTTTGCTGAACATGCCCAGCAGCATCAGGCAGAGCAACGGACTGCCAAGGCCGTTCACCAATTTGTTGACGATGGCGAATACGCTGTTTGATTTGCCGATCGCCGGAATCAACAGCAACGCAAGCGATGTCGAAACGATACCAATTGACAGCGACAGCACTTTAGGCGATATCGCCTTCCAACTGAATCGTTTCTGAAAATCCGTCACATAGGCGGCCGCGCAGGCGTTGACGCCCGAATCGATGCTGGACATTGTTGCCGCCAGCAGTCCCGCCACGATCAGGCCGGCCACACCAGACGGAAACGAACGAATGATTTGCGACAGTTGCTTCAACGCCATCGCCTGCCGTTGCGCGGCGGGCAGTGACAGACCGTTATCAGCCGCAAAAGTCCCTAAACGGCAGGCGTTTGCATAAATCGCCAAACCGAACAGCACGAGAAGCGACAACGACACTGTTGAGGCCACAGCGTTCAGCCAGATGCCTTTCTGCGCCGCTTTCAGGCTTTTCGCCGTCAAATAGCGTTGCATGACCACTTGATCGGCTCCGTAGCGGGCCATAAACGTCACGGAAGTTCCGATGAGGCCGCTCCACAACGTCATGCGGATTCGCGGATCAAGAGAGAAGAAACTCCCTTCCAACGGCGCAAATGGTTGCAGACGGCCGCCTACGAAGGCTAGGCGGAATACGTCCAAGCCATTCTGGCGGAAGGACAAGACGACGCCAAGAGCGATTCCGCCGAAGAGGATGAAAAACTGCGCGACATCCGTCCACATGACGGCGCGCATTCCGCCGATGAATGTGTAACCTGTTGCGATAATACCACATAGAAGAATCAATAGCCATTGCGGCCATCCCGTCAGCGCCCCCATGATCTTGCCGGAGGCATAAAGGGCGGTCGCCATCCAGAAGAATCGCCAGAGGATGAACAGACCACTGGCCAGGCTTCGAACGCGTACATCATACCGTTTTTCCAATATCTCATAGACGCTTGTTACTTGCAGTCCATGAAGATAGGGCATCCAGACCTTCGAAATCGGCCAAGCCGCCAGAAAGAACACGGGAAACGACACGATGACGTACAGTCCATAGCCGAAAATCTCGCCGGGAATGGCCAGATAATTGATGGCGCTGAACGATGTCACCATGATGGACAATCCGATAGGAAGCCATCCCATGCCGCGGCCAGCCAGAAAGAATTCGTCGTCCTGTCCTGTCCGGCGGGCGGCCAGCCAGCCGATGGAAAGTACGATTAGCAAATATACTAACAATATACAATAGTCTAAAGGTGACATGGTTGGGACAACTGGGACGAATGAGACAGATTAAGGGAGGGCACCGCTCCTGCGGGAACGAATCGGGAGGGTCCCGCTCCTGCGGGAACGAAGGTTTTTATGGTTCCGCAGGAGCGGAACCCTCCCATACGGTTATTTAACAGGAACGAGCTTTAGCCAATCCAAGTTAAGTCCGCGGCCATCAATGTTTTCCATCATCAGTTCATGCTTGCCGGGCTGGAGATCCAGAATCAGGGCCTTGCCGTCGATAGCCATCCAGACGTCTTTCCATTGATCGGTTGTATTGCTCCAGCCGCCCGTGCCGGGGAAGAGGAACGGATTATCTTTGCGGTTCAATGGTAAACCATCAATGAAAGCGTTGCGGGCGACGCCGTCCTCAAAGGCGTTGCAACTGCGGACGAGCACGGCGTAGCGGCCGGCTGCCGGCACAT
This sequence comes from Victivallales bacterium, assembly GCA_017554445.1. Lineage (GTDB taxonomy): Bacteria > Verrucomicrobiota > Lentisphaeria > Oligosphaerales > Oligosphaeraceae > UBA1407. Next base: position 8,632 of record JAFZIJ010000171.1, on the reverse strand, counting down.
CAAATGTCCATGTCAGACGATGGCCGACGGTGTCCCAATTCTTGAAGGCTTTTTCGCTCGCACCGACTTTCGGCTCGACATTGACTGCACCGTTTTCCTGTGCGCTAAATGCTTCCGCTTCAACGGTGATGGCTTTGTCCAACTGCGGCCCGAAGGCCTTTACATCGGGCTCATGATAGAAGCCAGGCAAATCCATTGTGTTTTCCACCGGCTTGATCGTGATGATGACCGTCGCGTTCTTGACCGGCTGGTCCAGATTGATGCCGAGACGGTGCGGTTTGTTGCTGTTTATTGTGTCAATCTCACGATTTTCGTAAGTCCAACTACTGCCAAAGACTTCGATGTTTGCCTGCAGTCCGCCAAACGCATCATAGGCGACGATTTCGTCCTTTTTGCGCGGGAAGACTTTATCATAAGTGATCAACGCCGTGCCGAATGTCTTCGGTTCCGTGAAGTAAACGTCGTCGCGGATGGTGACAACGTAGTTTTTGCGGTCGAACGTAAATGTCCTGACAAGACTTGTCAAGCCTTCGACTTGATGGTAGGCGTCTTTCATATCGATGACGACGGTATCGGCATCATCCGTAAATTTCGTATTGATAATGGTTCCGCGCGCCTTGCCGCCGGCGGGCTGCAGTTTTCCGTCGATGACGGGAACGGGATGGCCGAAGCTGTTCAGCATTTCGCGCGTATAACGCTGGCTGGAGAATGTCGTCTTCGTGTAGGTTTCGCTGCCGGGATCCAAGAAGTAGCGTTTCGTTCTACGGCTGATTAGAAAACTACCGACATCGTTATGATTATGTTGTTCGGCGTTGTGACCGGCCTTGAGGGCGATGCCGAACGTGCCGCGCGGATCGCCGTTGTTGGAACGGCCGATGTAGATGCCGGCGTCCGCAAACAGGCTGCGCTTCGGAAATGTCTCTGTTTCAGGGGCTTTCTCCGCATATTTGCTGTCATCCGTAAAGGCGAGGAGGCCGAGATCCGTCAAGCTGCGGCTGATAGGGCGGGTGACATATTCACGATGCAGCAATGTCTCCGGGAAGTGGCGTTGGATGTAGAACAGCGTCGTCTGGCCGGGGCGGCCATTGACGCCGCAATCCGCGAAAGCAGGGCAGATGCCGGATTCGATCTGGATGTCCCGCGCGTAGGCGCAGACTTTCGCAATTTTCTCAGGATCAGCATCATAGATATTCAGTTTGCCGTTCGTGGCGTTCAAAACCGTTTCGCCCATGGTCATGAAATGGCCGAAACCATAATTCCAGTAGCCAATGCCTTCCGAGCAGTTTCCATCGGGCGTGAATCCGTTGAGGAAGATCGGATTGGATTTTTCCATGGCGGCGAGTATTTCCGCGCGTTCTTTCTTGTCTTCCAACAAGATAAGGGCGGTTCCAACCATGTTGCTCGTGCAGACGGCGTTCCAGTTGTTGCCGCCGACGGACCACCAATGGCCACCCGTCACGATGCCTTTGCGAATGACCTCCTGATAGGGGCCGATCATGTGTTTTTGGACTTCTTCACGCAGGCGTTTGCGCGTTTCGGGCTTCAATTTGTCCTGCAGCCACCAGTCGATGATCGCCAGCTCACGGCAGATAGCCGTGCAGCCTAAATCAGAATAATTTCGCTTCTGGTAGAAGTTTTCGAGACCGCCGTCATGGGCGGGCATGACCCAGCTGCGGTAGTTGAACAACGCCTCCAGATCGCGTTCCAACTGTGGCAGAAAACGGCCTTTATATTCCAACGCTTCGGCCAGACCAAGCGTTGTGAAGCGACTGTTTCGCTGCCCAAGCAAGCGTTCGAAATTGCGGCGGTTGCCGTTTTGAGTGAACTCAAGATACACGTCATCAGGCAGTTCCGTCGGCGGCGTGTCCACGAAAGTTTCAGCCCGTTTGATGATTTCCGCCGCTTCTGGCAGTTCATAGAGCGGCTGCCAGGCGGTGCGGTCTGACGCGGAAGGGCCATTGCCGGCCGGTTTGTCTGGAAGCATGGCGGCGATTTCGGCGATGCGTTCTTCGGAAAGAGGGGGAAATCTTGGACTGTTATCTGCGACGACACTGGTAGTTTTCACGGTAAGTTCCTCTTCTTGTGATAGTTCTGATACTCTAAAATCGTCAAAGTCCGCTTGTCCCGTCGATCCGTTGAAGGCATGGATCCAGACGGTCAACGTCACGGCGCTTTCCGGAGCTCGCGCCACGAGCGTATATTCACGCCATTGATTATTGGTATTGGGAACAGATAAAATAACTTCATTATGGTTCTTTGGTGTATTCAGTTGCTTATTTTGTTCATTAAAAAACTGCATATAGACACCGACTGCGCCGCGTCTTGCGGGATTTCGTGCCCAGAATCGCACGGCGTAGGATTTGCCTGCCGTCACCGACATGGCGGTCGAACGGCATGACGAACCTTCTGTCGGAGATTCATCGACGACGCGAAGGCCGAAATCGCCGCCATGGGCCGCCTCCTTAATGACGGTGGACATCTTGTCACACGCCCATCCGTCATCCTTCAATTCGAAATCACCGTTCTTCAAAACAACAGCCGTTTCGGCGGAAAGCGTTCCAGCCAGCAACATGGACAACCAGAAATTCCGTGCTTTCATAAGCATCCTTTTTGAGGTAATAATGAACTATCATTGAAATTCATGCTATTCATGAATAAAAATGCAAGCATTCTGTAAACCAAACGGAACCAACGTGTAATCCACTGTCCAGACGGTTGCGCCTGGAATACGGTGATCATACCAGTCGGCGCGTCTTTCCGCACATTCTCATCAATGACATCCAACCAAATCATACTGTTTTTCCGATTATTTATTCCTGTAAAACCATCATTCATGCGGACAAAAGATTGCAGCGAAATCAAAAGCGAAGAGAAACAGGAGCAGGGCAGGTCTTCTTGAAAATACCATCATGACGGCGTGTCATCTTTGACAACTGGAAGTCGATCTCATCGTCCGACAACGCATCGTTGAGCCTCCAGAAGTCCGTGTCTTTAAATTTTGCCGGTGGATTTGAAAAAGTCTCAATATTGAACATATTAAATAAGGTAAAAGATTCCAGTTGGCCATTAATGGGATTTCTTAAAAATATAGTTGGCCAGTTTGGTAAAGACAAATTGAAAGTCCAAACGAATAAGCTGGGATTTAGGTATAACTGAGTTAATCACAAAGTTATTAACAGAAAATTTTCCCATTTGGAGGTCGTTGAAACAAAAGAACTTGGAAATCCGTCAGCTCTGTTTTTGCGCTGGTCTAATTAAACATAATCTGCATTATGCGACATAAAATATCGTCCGTTAAAAGGCCCTTCCAGCTGTTTTTCTTATTGACAGACTCCTCCCGCCATGTTATTTTATGGACAAGAATCTGCTAATAAGTCAACAAGTCGAGTCATCCATGAAACCAGGCCAGCGTTTTTTCTGCCAGCATTGCCATTCACAGTCCATCGCCAAATTGGAACGGCGTCTTGAAGGATTCACCGTCGTCGAAGAATATCTGACGTGTGCCTTCTGCCATGAGCGGATTCCGACTGAAGCAAACAAACCGGACGACAAAACGGATAACGCTCCGTCAAAGCCGTCGCTGTCTGCTTTGGAAAGCCTTCTTGGCGCAAAAAAGCCAGCCGTTGACAAACAGCAAGCGGCTTTCATGGATGATCTCCACACGGCGACCAGGCATTTCTGCCGTGATTGCCGTCAGTATGTGAAACATCCTTTCGGCGGTCGTTGTTCGTTGACTGGCAAGGAGATGGAGCCGATGGACGACTGTTCGCGCTTTGAAAAACGTCTGGAGCCTTCACAACCATCAGACAGCAAGGAATGAGCATGAAAATATCCAGAAAATCCCTTATTTTCAGTACTTTATCCATCGTCATCCTACTGTTGGCCTTGTCTTGCGCAAGCGATCCGAAGGAAGGTGCCGCCCCAAAATTGACGGCGAATCCATATTCCGGCAGTGGAAGACCTTTGATTTTAGCGGTTTACCATCCCTACCCCAATTTCAACACCACCGTTGAATCCTCCATACGCCCCCTGCCCGGCTATTCTGGCTGGGTCGATAGCCGCATGGAACGGGACATCCAGCGGATGCGCGGTGTCGGTATCAATGGCGTCTTGCTGTCCATCAATCCGGAAGATTTGGCAGACAGCGTCCGTTTTGAGCGGATTCACCGTTTTTACGAACTTGCCGCCGTGCAGCAACCGGCCTTCCAAGTGGCGCTCATGATGGGCGGCAACAATGAACTATCAGTTGAAAATGTCTCGCAATTTGTTTATCGCAAAGGTCTTGCGGATATTCCAAGTGCCTTCAAATTAAATGGCAAGACAGTATTGGTATTCGACAAGCAAGTCCGTCTCGTTCAAAAAGACAAGAATGTTGATAACACCTTCTACTTCCGCCAGATCGGAAGAAACTGGCCGCAGTTGCCGCAAGGAAATGCCATCGGCCGCCCAGAGACGACGGATGGCATCGTATGGGTCAAGACGGCTGACAATCATGAATCTCCTGACATCATTGGCAAACAGATCATCAACTTGCAGGATTCATGGATTCTGCCGCGCGGCAAAGGCGTCAATTTTGCCAACCGTCTGCGCCATGCCTTCAATGACAAAGCCTCCATCATCTGCATCCAGTCGTGGAACGACTTTTCAGACGGCAGCTTCATGGAGCCTAACACGCTGGATCGCAACCTGATGATGACGGTCCTGCAAAAAGAGCTTGGTATCCTGTCGAAGTAACTGGCCTTGCAATTGATAAAAGCCTTTCAACTACGCTTCACAGGTGAACTTTGTTCACGGATTGCCTCTATTTAGTGGAAAAATGTCTTTTCTATACTATATTTATAGATTCGGCATTTTTTTATTTCACCATATGGGAGCAATCCCGCAACCACAAAGGACGTCAACATGATTCTAAGCAGTTTCATCCTTTTGATCATGGGCATGGGAACCACGTTCGTGTTTCTGTTTGTCCTAATCATCTGCACGAACATCAGTTCCAAAGTCAGCTCGAAATACGCCTATCTGATGCCTGAGCCAGAGCCGAAGAAGGCCAAGCCGGCCGCGAAGCCGGCCGCCGCTGCCGCTGGAAATGAAGATGAAATCGCCGCCGCCATCGCCGTCGCGCTCGTCAAGCATGCTGGCAAATAATGAAAAGGTCAATCATTGATATATTGAACATATAACTCGAAACAAAGGAACAACGGAAAAAATGAAAAAAATCCAATTCATGGACACCTCATTCCGTGACGGCTTCCAGTCCGTCATCGGCGCCCGCGTGATCTCGAAGGACTTCCTGCCGGCCATCAGCGCCGCCTTGGAAGCCGGCACGACCTATTTCGAAGTCGCTGGCGGTGCTCGTTTCCAGAGCCCCTTCTTCTACTGCGGCGAAAATGCGTTCGACATGATGGACGAAATCCGCAAGACGGTCGGCCCGGACGTCAACCTCCAGTCGCTGGCCCGCGGCGTCAACGTCGTCGGTCTGGACGCGCAGTCCTCTGAAATGATTGACCTGCATGCGAAAATGTTCAAGAAGCACGGTGTCACGACCGTTCGTAACTTTGACGCATTGAATGATATCCGCAATCTTGAATACTCCGGCAACTGCGTCTATAACGCGGGTCTGCGCCATGAAGCGACCATCACGCTGATGGCCCTTCCTCCGGGCGTGAAGGACACCTACCCCCACTCCGCCAAATTCTACTGCGACATTCTCGAGCAGATTCTTAACTCCTCCATGAAGTTCCATTCGCTGTGCTTCAAAGACGCTTCCGGTACCTGCACGCCCGCCACGTTGCGCGAAACCGTCAAACGCTGCCGCGAAATGCTGGATGCGGCCGGCCGCAAGGACTGCCCGATCCACGTCCATACCCATGACACCGCCGACATGGGCGTCGCCTGCTACATGGCCGCCATCGAAGCCGGTGCGGAAATCATCGACCTGTCCATGAGCCCCATGTCCGGCGGCACGGGCCAGCCTGACATCCTCACGATGTGGCACGCCTTCAAAGGCACGGACTACACGCTCGACATCGACTATGCGAAGATTCTGAAAGCTGAGGAAGTCTTCGAAAACTGCATGGACAAATACATGCTGCCGCCTGAAGCAAAGACCACCAACCAGCGCATCACCTTGTCGCCGATGCCTGGCGGCGCTCTGACGGCCAACACGCAGATGATGCGTGATAACAACTGCTTGGACCGTTTCCCCGAAATCATCAACGCCATGCGCGAAGTCGTCGAAAAAGGCGGCTACGGCACATCCGTCACGCCTGTTTCGCAGTTCTACTTCCAGCAGGCTTTCGCGAACGTCTTCCAGGGGCCGTGGAAGAAGATCACGGCCGGTTACGGCAAGATGGTTCTCGGCTACTTCGGCAAGACGCCCGGAACGCCTGATCCGGAAATCGTCAAACTGGCCGCCGAACAGCTCAAGCTTGAACCGACGACGGAAAACGCCCGCGAACTGAAGGACAAGGATCCGAAGTACAACCGTCCGTACTATGAAGAACGCCTCCGCACGGAAGGCATTGAAGTGACGGATGAAAACGTGTTCATCGCCGCCTGCTGCGAAGACAAGGGTATCGACTTCCTGAAAGGCAAGCGCACCATGGGTGTCCGCTACAAGGAAGAGAAGCCTGCCGCGAAGGCTGCCGCCGCGAAGGCTGCCGGCCCCGCCGTCTATACCGTCACGATCAACGGCAAGCCATATCGCATCGATGTCACGAACGATACGACGGTTGCCGTCAATGGCAAGCCGTTCTCCGTCAGCCTCGCTGAAGGCGCCGCCACTGCCGCTCCTGCCGCCGCTGCCCCCGCAGCCAGTGGTGCCGCCGCCGGTAAGGAAGTCACCGCCCCGATGCCTGGCAAGATCCTGCGCATTGAAGCGTCCGTTGGCCAGGCCGTCAAGGAAGGCGACGTTCTGATCATCATCGAAGCCATGAAGATGGAACAGAACATTACGGCTCCAGCGGCCGGTACGGTCGTCTCCATCGATGTTGCCGCCGGCGATGTCGTCAACACGGGCGATGTCGTGGCCCATATCTAAGCGATCCGCGTAATTTGTAACCAAATCCAATTGGAGGCAACAACCAAATGAAAAAATTACTTGGATCAATACTTATAGCCGTGTTCGCCTTGACCATCGGAACCGTCCATGCGACGGAAGACGATTGGGAAGCGCCGCCGGCTCCAGAACGCGTCAAGAAGCCGGAAGTTGGCAGTGTTCAGCAGCTTGTGAACAATTCCATCTACAAAGTCGAACAAGGCGCGGATGGTATCTGCACCGTTCGTTATGTGTGGGTCGGCGAAGCGACCGTCGAGCAGATCTCCACGGAAAAAGGCAAGAACATCCAGCCTGGACGTCCGCTCGTCATCCTCAACATCCATCCCGTCGAAGGCTTCCCCGAACTGACCCGTTCGAAGGCCCATATCGAAGCCGGCGTCGCCGCCAAAGTGATTAACGTGCCAATTCACGAAGGCCAGCACATCTATGACGGTGACATCCTGTTCACCTTCCAGCCCGCCGTCCTGTTGGACGACTCCGTCCTCCCCAGCGACAACGCCGACATGAGCTTCAGCGCCATGCTGAAACAGCTCTGGCATAGCACGGGCATCTACGAATTCATCGTCCGCACGGGCGAAGACTGGACGCTCGGCATCGGCCGCCTGCTGATGATCTGCGTTGGTTTCATTCTGCTGTATCTGGCTATCTTCAAAGGATTTGAACCCTTGCTGCTGGTTCCGATCGGCTACGGCGCCATCATGAGTAACATCCCGTTGGCGGGCATCGCCACGCCGGACGGCATCCTCGGCATCCTCTTCAAAGGCGTTGACTTCGGCGTCTATCCGCTGCTCATCTTCCTGGGCATCGGCGCGATGACCGATTTCGCCCCGCTGATCGCGAATCCGTGGACCGCCCTGCTCGGCGCCGCCGCCCAGCTCGGTATCTTCGGCGCCCTCTTCGGCGCCGTCCTGCTCAGCAAGTATGTGCCCGGCATTCACTTCACGCTGAAAGACGCCGCCTCCATCGGCATCATCGGCGGCGCCGACGGCCCGACGGCTATCTTCCTTTCCTCCAAGCTGGCGCCGAATCTTCTCGGCTCCATCGCCGTGGCGGCCTACTCCTACATGGCGTTGGTCCCGATCATCCAGCCGCCGATCATCAAGGCCCTGACCACCAAGCAGGAACGCCTCATCCGCATGACGACGCTCCGCAAGGTGACGAAGCTGGAGAAGGTCGTCTTCCCGCTGATCATCGTCATACTCTGCTGCCTGCTCCTCCCGTCCGCCGCCCCGCTGATCTCCATGCTCATGCTGGGCAACGTCCTGAAGGAATGCATGTGCACGGATCGTCTGAGCGAAACCGCGCAGAACGCGCTGTGCAACATCGTGACCATCTTCCTCGGATTGTCCGTCGGATCCAAGCTGTCCGCTGACAAATTCCTCAACCTCAACACGTTGGGCATCCTGCTCCTCGGTCTGATCGCGTTCAGCATCGGCACGGCGGGCGGTGTCATCTTCGGCAAGATCATGTGCAAGATTACGGGCGGAAAGGTCAACCCGATGATTGGTGCGGCCGGTGTCTCCGCCGTCCCGATGGCGGCCCGCGTCGTCAACAAGATCGGTCTCCAGGAAGATC
>JAFZIJ010000170.1 GCA_017554445.1 Victivallales bacterium | reverse complement strand
CCCTCCCGTTCTGTTCCCGCAGGAGCGGGTCCCTCCCGTTTACCCTTTCAAAATATCCTTCAAAAATTGTCCTGTGTAGGAGGTTTTTACTTTTGCGACCTGTTCGGGCGTGCCTTGCGCGACGACGGTGCCGCCCATGTTGCCGCCTTCAGGGCCGAGATCGATGATGTGGTCGGCGACTTTGATGACGTCAAGATTGTGTTCAATGACGAGAATCGTGTTGCCTTGGTCGCGAAGCGTCTGGAGGACTTTCAGAAGCTGTTCGATATCGGCGACATGGAGGCCGGTCGTCGGTTCATCCAATATATATAAGGTATGGCCGACTGGCTTGCGGGCGAGTTCCGTGGCGAGTTTGACGCGTTGCGCTTCGCCGCCGGAAAGCGTCGTGGCGGGCTGTCCGAGATGGATGTAGCCGAGGCCGACGTCGCGTAGCGTTTCAAGACGCGAGCGGATTTTCGGAATGGCTTCGAAAACGTCGCAGGCCTGGCTGACGGTCAGTTCGAGGACTTCGTAGATGTTGAGGCCTTTGTAGCGGACATTCAATGTCTCGTGGTTGTAGCGCTGCCCATGGCATTGCTCGCAAGGCACATAGACATCCGGAAGGAACTGCATTTCAATCTTCTGGATGCCGTCGCCATGGCATTCTTCACAACGGCCTCCCTTCACGTTGAAGGAGAAACGCCCCGGGCCGTAGCCGCGGACTTTCGCGTCCGGCGTCATGGCGAAAATCTGGCGGATCGTGTCAAAGAGGCCTGTGTAGGTGGCGGGATTGGATCGCGGCGTGCGGCCGATGGGCGATTGGTCGATGACGATCATCTTGTCGATGTGTTCGAGCCCTTCGATGGAATCGTATTGGCCGGGCTCGTCCGTCTTAATGCCGAGTTTCTTGTTGATGGCGCGGTTGAGGATGCGGTTGACGAGCGTCGATTTGCCGGAGCCGGAAACGCCTGTCACGCAAGTAAATGTGCCAAGCGGGAAAGTGACATCGATATGCTTCAGGTTGTTTTCCGCCGCTCCGTGAACCGTGATGAAATTTCCATTGCCCGGAAGGCGCTTTTTCGGTATGGGAATATTGCGTTCGCCGGAAAGAAACTGCCCTGTGACGGAATTTTTGCATGCGCGGACTTCGTCCGGAGTGCCTGCGATGACGAGATGGCCGCCATGTTCGCCGGCGGCCGGGCCAAGATCGACGATGAAATCGGCGGCGCGCATCGTGTCGAGATCGTGTTCGACGACGACGACGGTGTTTCCAAGATCGCGGAGGCGGGTGAGCGTGGCGATGAGTTTGTCGTTGTCCCGCTGATGGAGGCCGATGCTCGGCTCGTCCAAAATATAGAGAACGCCGACGAGGCCGGAACCGATCTGCGACGCGAGACGGATGCGTTGCGCTTCCCCGCCGGAGAGCGAACCGGATTCACGGTTCAATGTCAAGTAGTTGAGTCCGACTGACTTGAGGAAGCCGAGCCGCGCGGAGATCTCCTTGATGAGATCTTTGGCGATGGCCTGCTTGCTGCCGTCAAGCTTCAGATTGCGGATGAAATCATATGCGTCGTCAATGGACAGCGAGCAGAACTGGTGGATGTTCAAGTCGTTGATGGTGACGGCGAGAAATTCGGGTTTGAGGCGTGCGCCGTTGCAGACAGGGCATTTGACGAAGGTCATCTGCTCCTGCAATCGTTCGCGGACGTCTTCCGATTCGCTTTCGGCAAAACGGCGGAGAAGATTGGGGATGATGCCTTCGAACGGCTTGCGCCATTCGTGGAGACGGCCATGCATATAGGCGTCGAAAATTACGATTTCCGTGCCTGATCCGTAGAGGAGGATCTGCCGCGTGGCTTCCGGAATATCCTGCCATGGAGTGGATAAGGAAAATCCGTACTGCTTGGCGAGACAACGGAGATAGTGGTTGTAAAGCATGATTTGGCGATGGCCGCCGCGCCGCCACAGAGGGATGGCGCCGTCTTTGATGGAAAGCGTCGGATCCGGAACGACGGCTTCCGGCGTGAAGACGAGTTTGGCCCCGATGCCGTCGCATTCCGGGCAGGCTCCGAAGGGGCTGTTGAAGGAGAAATTACGCGGGAGGAGTTCACCGAAGGAGACACCGCAGTGGACGCAGGCGAGATGTTCGGAGAGCTGTTCTTCCCGCCAGCCGCCCTGCGCCGTGGGATCTTCCACGAGAAGATTCAGAATGCCGTCGCCTTTTTTCAACGCGAGCTCGACGGAATCCGTGAGACGTGTGCCGCTGGTTTTTCCCGTGACAAGACGATCGACGACGGCTTCGATGGTGTGGCGTTTCGTCTTGGCGATTTTGAAATTATCGTCCAGCGATTTGATTTCGCCGTCCAGACGGATTCGCACGAAACCGTCTTTGCGGATGTTTTCAATGATTTCAACGTGTTCGCCTTTGCGGCCGTTGACGTAGGGGGCGAGAATCATGATTTTGAGGCCAGCTGGCAACGCCTCGATCTTGCGGCAGATGGCGTCCGCGGACTGCGGATGGATGACGCGGCCGCAGTGCGGGCAGTGCGGCGTGCCGACATGGGCGTACAGAAGTCGCAGATAGTCATAGATTTCCGTCGTCGTCGCGACGATGGACCGGGGCGAACTGGAGGCTGAGCGCTGTTCGATGGCAATGGCGGGCGAAAGTCCTTCGATATGATCGACTTGCGGTTTCTGCATGCGGTCGAGGAACATCCGCGCATAGGCGGAAAGCGATTCGACATAGCGGCGCTGTCCTTCGGCGTAGAGCGTGTCGAAAGCGAGGGAAGATTTTCCGGAGCCGCTGAGGCCTGTGATGACGGTCAGTGAATCGCGGGGGATGGAAAGGTCGAAGCCTTTTAAATTGTGCTGATGGGCACCGTATATTTTGATGAATTCAGGCATGGGCGTGAGAAAAATAAGTATGGATGACGGTCGATGATCGCTTGTGTGACCGGCCAGACGGAAGGACGCGGATATTAGTTGTAACCTTCGAAGAAACGGAGGCTTTCCGGACTTTTAAGTTTTTGGATGGCAGAGACTTCGATTAGCCGGGCACCTTCCTTAGTGATGCCGAGCAGCCCGCCGATTTGCTGAAGGTTCATCGGCTCTTTTTCATCCAGTCCGAAATGTCTGATGATGACGAAGCGTTCGCGGTCATTCAGATTGGCGAGCGCCTTTTGGATGGAGGCTTTCAGGGAGGCGAAATCGGCCTCAGCGTGAGGAACCGGCGCGTTCGTGTCTGGAATGGTTTCCTCCAGATGTTTGTTTTCTTCGAGTGTCGCCTGAAGGGAGATGGGCTGTTCCGCCATTTTCAGAAGGGCGCTGACGCGCGAGTGTGAAAGTCCGACAACGTCCGCAATGGCTTCCGTCGTGGCCTCCGCACCAGTTTCCTGCTGGATTTGGGCGGCGGCGGCCTTGATGGCGGAGATTTGCTTCAACGTGCTGGCGGAGATGCGGATGATGCGGCTGGTGTTCGTGAGTGAACGCGTGATTGCCTGCGTAATCCAGAAGGTCACGTATGTCGAAAGCCTGTAGCCTAGACGGTAGTCGAATTTTTCGACGCCTTTCATGAGCCCGAGATTGCCTTCCTGGATGAGATCGGAGAGGGCGACGCCGTCGCGGACGTACTTTTGGGCGATGGCGATGACGAGTCGGAGGCTGCGTTCGACAAGAATGGAGGAGGCCTCCTTGCGTGATTTTTCGCAGGCGTCCAGACGGCTTTTGACGTCCGGCCAGTCGTCATCGGAGATGAACATTCGGCGGATGTCCTCCTGTTGGAGAAGCTGATGGCATTGTTCATAGAAGGCGGGCCGCAACGACAGACCGTCTGCGATTTTTTGGAAACGGGCCGCGTAATCGCTGTCGTCCTTCGGAAGTTCTTTCAACTGTTCAATGACGAGCGGAAGTTTTGTGCGGACGAATGCGGCGTCATGGGCTTCTGTCAGGTCGATGAAGTTTCCGATACGGACATCGTTTTTCCGCTGGTCAAGATCCTGCAAGGCATGAAGGATGAGCCCTGTATGCTTTTTCAATTCTGCGATGAAGCCCTGCGTCTGCTCGAAGAACTGCCGTGTGTAGTGGAGTTCCTCCTGTTCCGTCAAGCGTGGGTATTCCGCGATTTGCCGCATGTAGATATCCTGCCCGCGTTTGGATGAAGGCGTGCTTCCCACCGATTTCTGGCTGTCGTCGGCGGGAAGTTTGTTCGGATTTTCCAAAGGGGGGGACGTCACGGAAGTAGGCGGCTGAATTGTTATTGCTTAGTAATTTGATATAGGACGAAAGCCATGAAGATGAAAATGATGATGGCCATTGCAATGAGCGTCAACATGAGGATATAGCCGCCTCTGGAGACGGTGGATTTCTGATGCATCTTGGCTTGTGCAATGGCATTGGCGGAATGTGTCTGCATTCGGTAGGCGTCAACGAGCGTGACAGATGTGTCTGCCATGGTGATGACATCTCCTGCCTTGATCTGGACGGGATCGGTGCCGATGATTTGCTCTCCGTTGATGTAGGACGGGTTGTCCGCGGCGGCGTGCCGATAGGTGATTCGATCACTCAAGACGTTGATATATCCATGGATACGTGACACATCCGGCATGCGGACAGTGATGTAGTTGTCATTGGATGCGCCGATGGAGTTCAGCCCGGGCCACAGGACGGCTCGTTGCGGGCCTTCTTCGCCTTCAATGTTCCATGTAATGTCGTACGCGGCAGGGCGTGCGGTCGTGCCGTAGCAGAGGAAGAGCTTGGTGAAACGAATGACATCGCCTTCCTCCAGTTCAGTCGTGACGTATTTTTCGCCGGACTTGAACATGCCGAAACGGCTTTTGTTGGTGACGGTCCACTTGTTGAGCATGCGTTCCATGACGAGATGCTCACGGCTGACCGTGGTGTCCACCACGCCTTTCAGGCTGATCGTGCATTTCGATGAGCGTCCAATCGTGATGACTGGCCCCATGGTGTTGGTGTCAAATGTGGCCAGAAGATTGCCCAAGGTATTGTAGATTCGGCATTCAGTCATGATCTGAGCCTTTGGTTTTTATTTGAGGATGAGGGTGATCTTGATGGGGCGGTGGTCGGAGGCGACCAATTCTTCGACGACTTTTGTTTCCACGACTTCCCAAGCCTGTTTCGGGAAAGTGAAGCAGTGGTCGATGGAAGAGCGCGGCTTGCCGGCGGGGAAGGTCGCCAACGGCTTGTCGCCCCAGGCGGCGTCCCATGTTTCGACGAATGCCTTGTAGGGGGCGGAGTTCGGCTGGCAGTTCATGTCTCCGACGAGAACGGCGGGCTTGCCGAGCTCTTTGACCCATTCCGCGATGATGGCGGTGGATTTGAGGCGGTTTTCCGCGTCAAGATCCAAATGCGTGCAGGCGAACACGAATGGCGTGCCTTTCGCGCTCTTCGCCTGGACGGCGAACATGCAGCGCGGCTCCTTGCCGGGAAGCGGAATGTGCTTGACGAGAACGGCTTCCGGATCTTTGGCGATGATGGCGTTGCCGTAGGCACCGCCCGTCAACGGGATGGATTTGCCGAAGAACGGCTTGTAGCCTGTCAGTTCGCCGAGGATGGTCGCCTCGTCAATTTTACCGGAGCGTTTGACGTTCACATCGACTTCCTGAAAGGCGACGACATCCGGATTTTCACGTTTGACGACGTCGGCGATGCGCTGCAGATCCAGCTTGCCGTCCATTCCTTCGCCGTGATGGATGTTGTATGAGATGACGGTGATGGTGTCTTTCATAGTTTCTTGAGCAAAAAGGGTTAATGAGATGGATAGGATTGAAAGGAGGACTGCACGCATGGTTCTCAAACGCTGTATTTGTCAAATTCCGCTTGGATTTGCTGTTTGATGAAATCGACAATGCCGTCGAGGCTGATAAGCTGGAAGTTCTTTCCGTCTTCGCGGTGCTTGAATTCCGCCTGGTTGTTCGCCAACGTCTTGGGCGAGATGGTGATACGGAGCGGGGCGCCGATGAGATCGGCGTCCGCGAAGGAGAAACCGGCCTTTTCGCCGCGGTCGTCGTAGATGACGTCCACGCCGGCGGCCTGCAAATCGTCGTAGAGCTTCTGGCAGGCGGCCTGGACTTCCGGCTGGTTGTGGTTGAGGCCGATGAGATGGACTTCGAACGGGGCGATCGTGATGGGCCAGACGGGGCCGTGGTCGTCATGGCACTGTTCGATGACGGCGGCCATGGCGCGGCCGACGCCGATACCGTAGCAACCCATGATCATGGGCTTCGCCTTTCCATCCGCGTCCAGATAGGTGCATCCCATTGGTTCGGAATACTTTGTGCCAAGCTGGAAGATGTTGCCGACTTCGATGCCCTTCAGCATCTGCAACGGCTGTCCCGTGACAGGGCAGGGGTCGCCTTCGCGGACGGTCGCGATGTCATCGATGATGATTTTCGCCTTGTCTTCCGCGGGAACGTCACGATCGAAGTTGAAGTTGAGGCAATGGACGTCTTTCTTGTTGGCGCCGACGACGAGATTGGAAGATTCTGCGGCGGAATGGTCAAGAACGATGCGGATCTTGTCCGACGGCTTGATGCCGAGGATGGACGCGAAGCCCGGGACGGCTCCTGCGTCTTCAATCAGCGCGTCGTTCGCGAAGTCGATTTCAGGAGACTGCGTGATCTTCTTGAGTTTCGCTTCGTTGATTTCAAGATCGCCGCGGATGCAGGCGAAGATGAGCGTGCCGTCGAAATGCTTGTAGAAGACGGCCTTGCAGGTCTGTTCGGGCTTGATTCCAAGGAACTTCGCCAAATCGTCGATGGTCTTGCAATTAGGCGTTTCGACCTCTTGGAGCGGTTTGGGCTCTTCCTTGACGTAGTTCAGGCGGGATGTGGCGATTTCGCGGTTGGCCTTGTATTCGCCGTTGGGGGAGACGAAGATGGTGTCTTCGCCGCAATCCGCGATGGCCATGAATTCATGGGAGATGGCGCCGCCGATCATGCCGGAGTCCGAAAGAATTGAGAGGCAGCGTTTAAGACCGATTCGCTTGAAGATGCGCGTATAGGCTTCATGCTCTTTCGCGTAGTGCTCTTCAAGGGAGGCCTGTGACGTATGGAAGGAGTAGGCGTCCTTCATGGTGAATTCGCGGACGCGGATGAGGCCTGCGCGCGGGCGCGCTTCGTCACGATATTTCGTCTGGATTTGATAAAGCATCGTCGGAAGTTGCTTGTAGGAAGTCAGTTCCGTTCTTGCAACCTGCACGACGGCCTCTTCATGCGTCATGCCGAGAATCATGGCCTTGCTGTTGCGGTCCGTAAAGCGGAGGAGCTCCTGGCCGACCTTTTCATAGCGGCCGCTTTCCTGCCAGAGTTCAGCCGGAAGGACGACAGGCATCAGGATTTCCTGACCGCCGATGCGGTTCATTTCTTCGCGGATGATGGCCTTGATTTTATCTGTGATTTTATATCCGAGCGGAAGCAGGGTGAAGAGACCCGTGGAGACGGGGCGGCAGTAACCGCCACGAATCAAATAAATATGGGAGATGGTCTGTGCGTCTCTGGGGGCTTCTTTCAGACGCTGTCCGACAAGTTGGGAAAGTTTCATGGCTGCGTGGTTGATATTGTGGATGTTGACGGGTGGTGTTCCTCTACCACTATAGATAAAGGAAAACGCAAATCAATAATATAGTGCTTTTTTCCATTGAGACAAGTATTTTTCGATATGGAATGGCGGAGATGGTTTTTCCGTGGAAAATCGAGCATATTTTGCAAAACGGACTATATTATTAGCTTTTGTTAATCAGAACGGTTTCACCGATTGCAGTTCAGCGTGCCCATTGGAGGTTCAATGTTTAATACCATAGACGAATTGGCGGTTGATTTGGCCGCAGGCAAGATGATTGTGCTGACGGACGATGAGAACCGCGAGAATGAAGGCGACCTGATCATGGCCGCCGAAAAGGTCACTCCGGACGCGGTGAATTTCATGGTCACGAATGCGCGCGGCCTCGTATGTTCGCCGATGACGCGTGAGCGGGCGTTGGAGCTGAATCTCCATGAAATGACGCGAAATACGGATCCTTTGGGAACGTGTTTCACCGTCAGCGTCGATGCGAATGAAGGGACGACGACGGGCATTTCGGCATATGATCGCGCGAAGACGTTGGCGAGCCTGGCCGATCCGCGCTGCATGGCGGACGCCTTCCATTCTCCCGGCCACGTCTTTCCGTTGATTGCGCGGGATGGCGGCGTGTTGGTTCGGGCCGGCCATACGGAGGCGGCTGTGGATTTGATGCGTCTGGCGGGGCTTTTGCCCAACGGCGTCATCTGTGAGATTTTGAATGAAGACGGCACGATGGCACGTCTGCCGCAGTTGGAGGTCTTCTGTGAAAAATGGGGGCTGAAGCTTGGCAACGTGGCGTCGCTGATCGAATACCGTCGCCGCACGGAAAGCTTGGTGGAACGTGTTGAAAGCGTGAAACTTCCGACGCCGTATGGCGAGTTTGAACTGTATTGCTTCGTCGCGAAGCACGATGGTCGCGAACATCTTGCTTTGGTGTATGGCGAAGTTTCTGGAAAAGAAGATGTTCTGACGCGTGTCCACAGCGAATGCCTGACGGGCGACGTCTTCCATTCGCTGCGCTGCGACTGCGGACAGCAGCTGGATACGGCGATGAAGCGGATTGTCGCGAACGGCAGCGGCGTGATCGTTTACATGCGGCAGGAAGGTCGCGGCATCGGATTGGCTAACAAGTTGCATGCGTATCATTTGCAGGAGCGCGGGCTGGATACGGTCGATGCGAATCTGCGTCTTGGTTTCGCGGCGGATCTGCGTGAATACGGCATCGGCGCCCAGATATTGAAGAATCTGGGCGTGAAGAGCATACGGATTTTGACGAACAATCCGAAGAAGCTGGTCGGCCTGGAAGGCCATGGACTGAGCATCACGGGGCGCGAGCCTCTGGTCATGGAGCCCGGCCAATTCAACGAACAGTATCTGAAAACGAAAAAAGACCGCATGGACCATATGATTTGATCCGCTTCGCGGAGCTAAAAGCTTAAAGAAACGGGAGGGGCCCGCTCCTGCGGGAACGGAACGGGAGGGTCCCGCTCCTGCGGGAACGGAAGGGGAGGGTTCCGCTCCTGCGGGAACGGTGGTTACAATTGACAATTGACAATTTTCGATATACAATAAAAGACAAGAGGTGAGCCATGAATGCAGAAGTTAAGTCTTACGAAGGTAAATTGAACGCGGCTGGACTGCGTTTCGGCATCGTCTGCGCGCGTTTCAATGAATTTTTCACCTCCAAGCTGCTTGGCGGCGCGTTGGATACGCTGCTTCGGCATGGGGCGGCGGCGAAATCGATCGAAACGGCGTGGGTTCCCGGCTCCTTTGAAATTCCGCTGGTCGCGCAGAACATGGCGGCAAGCGGCAAGTATGACGCGATCATCGCGTTGGGCGTCGTTATCCAAGGCTCGACGGCTCATGCGAATTACGTCAACGCCGAAGTCTCGAAAGGCTTGGCCCAAGTGTCGTTGCAGCACAACATTCCCGTGATTTACGGCGTTGTGACGACGGAGAACATCGAGCAGGCGATCGAGCGTTCTGGCTGCAAGGCCGGCAATCGCGGTTCGAGCGCGGCGGAAACGGCCATCGAAATGGCGGATTTGCTGCGGCAGATCAAAAAGTGACGACGGTATTTACCGAAAATCAGTTCTTTGACAGGCATGACGGAAGCGGATCGAAAAATCCGCATTTGATAGACAACAGGAGGCGACACGGTTTATGGACGGGAATCGAAAGAAACCTGACGGCAGGCTGCAATTCCAGAAAGAGCGCTTTTTCTCGCGTTTTTGCGCTTTGCAGGTGCTGTTCCAGCAGGAGTTCCAGCCGGAAATCGAATGGGACGCGCATCGGTGGTCGTATTATCTGTGCATGATTTCAGACGTTCTGGACGAAATGGGCGACTACTTGCCGTCCAGTCTGGAAGCGCCGTTCGCCGAATTAAACGACGTGTGGAAGTCGCTGGACGCGGCGGAAAAGTCGTTGTCGGACATGGAGAAGCTTAAGGAGGAAGAGGCCTCTCTGCCGGAAGACGAACGGACGGTGGAGGAGACGATGCTCGCGGAGGCGCGCCATAAAGTGCATTCGACGTCGTTCAGTCTGGACGAGATGACGGAAAAAATGCTGAAGCGTTCCTGCTTCCAGTTTGCGAAAAAGCTTGTCGATGGCGTAGTTGCGAAAAAGCAGATGCTAGACGAACAGATTCTCTTGGCGGCGAAGAACTGGCGTTTGGAGCGCATGGGGCGCATGGATCTGAATCTGATGCGGATCGGGGCGTTCGAACTGCTGAACATTCCCGAACCGCCTGCGACACCGACGCCGCCCGCGACCGCCATCAACGAGGCGATTGAGCTGTCGAAAGTCTTCTGCCAGGCGGATTCGCGACGTTTTGTGAATGGCGTCTTGGATCAATTGCGTAAGAACAACAACGTCGAACGGAAGGCGAAGGAATCCGTACCGTCGTCAGAAGATGCTCCGGCAGAGACGGATGCGGGTGAAACACAACCGCCGGAAGATAAGACAGAAGGCTGACCGACTGATTTCTATTCCCAAAAACTGGCACTTTTACCAGTTTTAGGGAATAGAATGGCGAAATTTGTAGAGAAAATCAAGAGCGATATATAGTTTAATATGCTTTATTATAAGGTTTTAGAATATATTTAATGAAAGTGCTGTTTGAATTTCTATTCCCAAAAGTTGGTATTTCTACCAGTTTTAGGGAATGGAATGGCGGAGTTTGGGGATAAAATCAAGAGCGTTAGATAACTTATAATGCTTTATTACAAGATATTAGCGAATATTTTGTGAAAATGCTGTCTGAATTTCTATCCCTAAAAACTGGCATTTTGACACGTTTTAGGGAATAGGATGGTGGAGACTGTTGTAAAATTTCATGCCTCACATGCCGCCTCTTCGAGGCTTTAGTGAAGACATTGAAAAAGGCTGTTGCATACGATGTTTGGTTTTGCAACAGCCTGTTATAAATGGTGGGCCCAGCAGGATTCGAACCTGCGATCAGACGATTATGAGTCGTCAGCTCTAACCGCTGAGCTATAGGCCCTCATGATCTTGTATTAATATGGTTGGAAAAATGGAATTGTCAAGCCGGAACGGTAAGAAGATGTCATTTTGATTTGGAAAAGACAGGCTGTCGAATGGGCAAGATTGGCTTTCATGCTTCCAAATTATCTGTTGAAGCGGAAAAAAATTGGAAGTTTTTCAAAAAGCGTATAAATTGTAAATTTTACGAAAAAAAACAATGAAATGTTACAATACATAAAAAGGAACGACAGATGGTGAAACTTGATTTTTCGAAGAGCGCTGACGGTTTGATTCCGGCGATTGCGCAGGATTACAAGACAGGCGATGTCCTGATGCTTGCGTATATCAATGAAGAGGCGTGGGAAAAGACGCTGGCGACCGGCATTGCGACTTATTGGACGCGTTCGCGCAAGAAGATCTGGGTGAAGGGCGAATCGTCCGGCAATATTCAGAAAGTAAAGGAGATTCTCGTCGACTGCGACCTGGACACGGTCATTTTCAAGATCGAGCAAGTCGGCGGGGCGGCATGTCATGAAGGCTATCGCAGCTGCTTCTTCCGCAAGGTTGAGGCCGACGGCAGTCTGACGACGATTGGCGAACGCGTCTTTGATCCGGCTGAAGTCTATAAAAAGTAAGCGGGACGCTTACTTTTTTAATGATTAATGATTAATGATTAATGAT